>QJYE01000459.1 GCA_003235785.1 Nitrospirota bacterium | reverse complement strand
TGGCTTTGTGGCCGGGACATTGTGTTATGTCGCGGTCGTCTGGAAAATGAAGTTTGGCTACGATGATTCCTTGGATGTGGTGGGAATTCATGGCGTCGGCGGGTTGTTGGGCATCCTGGCGACCGGTCTCTTCGCCTCCATTGGGGCAACGGGTGCTTTTTTTGGCAATCCCGAACAGTTCGGTATACAAGTCTTTCTGGCTTTGGTAACCTTGACGTTTTCCGTCGTGGGAACCTATCTCATATTGAAATTCGTCGATCTCACCCTTGGGCTTCGGATCTCTGCCCAGGACGAAGAAATGGGGTTAGATTTGAGTCAACATAGTGAGCGAGCTTACTCCTAAAATGATGAGCCTGATGCAATCGAAACTCATGCCAATCATGGCGTAGTTATTATAAATAGTAGTTTCATGAAGAAGGAGGCAGTTGAATGACCCCGAAAGAAGTGTTGGATTTCGCAAAGAAAAACAAAGTCGAAATGGTGGATTTGAAGTTTGTCGATTTGTTAGGCACGTGGCAACATTTTTCCATCCCCACCTCTGAATTAACCTTGGATTTGTTCAAGGAAGGTTCAGGATTTGACGGGTCCTCCATTCGCGGCTGGAGAATGATTCAAAACAGCGATATGTTAATTGTTCCGGATCCGAATACCGCGGTCATGGATCCGTTTATGGAAATTCCCACACTCAGTATGGTGGCCGATGTGCAGGACCCGATCACCCGAAGCTTTTATGAGCGGGATCCTCGCGCGGTGGCGCTCAGGGCTGAACAATACTTAAAAAGCACGAAAATTGGCGACACCTCTTTTTGGGGGCCAGAGGCCGAGTTCTTTATATTTGATCACGTCAGCTTCGATCAGAACAGTCATTCGAACTATTATTTCATCGATTCCGAGGAAGGGATTTGGAACTCAGGGAAAGATGGTGAGAATTTGGGCTCACGTCCTCGTCATAAAGAAGGCTACTTCCCCGTCGCTCCTGTGGATTCGCAACAGGACATTCGTTCAGAAATGTGTCGGGTGATGGAACAGGTGGGCATTCGCGTTGAAAAACATCACCACGAAGTCGCCACGGCCGGACAAGCCGAAATCGATTTGCGGTTTGATACCCTGGTTAAAATGGCTGACCAGATGATGATGTATAAGTATATCGTGCGGAATGTGGCGCGACGGCATGGCAAGACGGTGACCTTCATGCCTAAACCCTTGTTCAATGACAACGGCACGGGCATGCATACGCACCAAAGCATTTGGAAAGATGGCAAGCCGCTGTTTGCCGGGAAAGAATACGCCGGGGTGTCCCAAATGTGTTTGTATTATATCGGGGGCATTTTAAAGCATGGCCAGGCTTTGGCGGCGTTGACCAACCCCACGACCAATTCCTATAAACGGCTGACGCCGGGCTTTGAAGCGCCGGTGTTGCTCGCCTATTCCAGCCGAAACCGGTCGGCCGGGATTCGAATTCCGATGTATTCGCCCAGTCCTAAAGCCAAACGGATTGAAGTCCGATTTCCGGATCCATCCTGCAACATGTATCTGGCCTTCAGTGCGATGTTGATGGCAGGGTTGGATGGCATTCAGAATAAAATTCATCCGAACGAAGCCATGGATAAAAACCTCTATGACTTGGAGCCGGAAGAATTGGCTAATGTGCCGACCTTGCCGGCAAGCTTGGAAGAAGCATTGAAAAATCTGGAGAATGATCATGAATTCCTACTCAAAGGCGGAGTATTCTCTGAGGATTTGATCGAAGCCTGGATTGCCTACAAACGGACTCACGAAGTGGATGCACTTCGGCTTCGCCCCAACCCGTATGAATTTATGATGTACTACGATTGCTAAACATCCGCGTCAGATAGACGCGTGGTAAGGGCATCAGAGTCAAGACGAACGCCTGGGTCGGTGGAAGGAACCGTGAAATGTTCCTCTACCGGTCCAGGTGTTTGTATTTGCCGAACCGGTGCAAAAAGCCCTCGTGAATATCTTGCATGCGAGAGGTGATGTCCCGTTCAAGGTCGGTCGCCCCCTGTTGCCAATCCGTAGCGACAAACCCTAACCGTCTGGCCAAAAAGACTAATTCTTCTGATCCCGATGGCGGGAGAACAAGATCTTGCGCATGGCCGCGCACGATGCGAAGGGCATCGATCAATTGCCTGAGAAACAGATAATGGTCGGAAAGGGAGTCCCGTTCCCGTTGAGAAATCAACGAGGCCGCGCACAGTTCCTGAAGCGCATGGAGCGTGTTGGGTGTGCGAATAGAAGGATGGGAATGTCCATGCATCAGTTGAAGGTACTGCACGGTATATTCGATATCGATTAATCCACCGTGGCCGTACTTCACGTGCGTGGAGCCTGGAGGGACGAGTTCCTTGGTTTGGCGCATGCGGAGATGGAGGGCGGTAGCGAGGTCCCAAGGCTCGTTGCTATAGACAAACGCATCCCGGTGACGTTCCACCGCTTTGCCAATGGCCGCATTGCCCCCCACATAGCGAAGTTTGATCAAGGCTTGCCGTTCGAAAGGGGCCGTGGCACCCTCTGGGCCATAATATCGGCGGATTTCCTGAAGTGAATTGGCCAGGACCCCCTTGTCCCCATGCGGACGCAGGCGTGTATCCAGATGGAAAATGCCTTCTTGCTTGGCTTCAATCCATTGAAGGAATTCCTGGGCCCAGCGTTCAAAGTAATCGGTGGGAAAGGCAGAAGAGGCCAGACGGGAAGCCGGGACATCATACACAAATAAAATTTCGATATCGGAGGCGTACCCTAGTTCCGTGCCTCCAAGTTTTCCCAAACCAAAAATAGCCATGGGGAGAGTGGACGACCGGGAAAGGCGGTGGTCGATCACGCGGCGGGATTCAAAAAGGGCCTGGGTGAGGATCACATCGGCCAAATGAGTCAGGGCCTTGGAAAAATCTGGCAGGGGACTGTTCTTGAGCAGATGCCGCATGTCGATCCGAAAGAGTTCCTGGTCTTTGAATTGATTCAGTCGCGTCTTTCTGGTTTCAGGCGTTTTGGCTGTTTTCAGTAAGTCCTCCAGGCTGCGTTGTAACGTAGCCTTAGGACGAATCAAGGGGCCTTTTTGATACTGGTTCATCATGGGCAGCAAATTATGGTGTTGCCGTCGTA
>QJYE01000299.1 GCA_003235785.1 Nitrospirota bacterium | reverse complement strand
GGATGACAAAGGGGGGAGAATGGAGGAAAGACAACCCTTAACTGGCCACACATCGTTGTCATGCTGAGCACTGCGAAGTATCTGGCTAAGGCGTGACCCGGTTGGGCTGGGCACAGATCCTTCGTTCCACTTAGGATGACAAAGAAAAAGAACAGACTCAGGGTGTCTAACGCTCGGGTCTGGATGACATTCATGAGGGCAATGGCTAACTACTTTTTTGAATTTGATAAGATAAACAAGACCTTACTCTAAAAGGAGCTGTTTTCTTATGTCCTTTTCTCATTTACCCCTAAAACCAGACAAACTAATGCGCCCCTTAGGGCTTCAAATGGTTCTTCTTCTAGGGTTCTTCCTCACCGGTTGTGGCGGTCCATTGGTGGGGGTCACCGTGGTGGATGAACGCACCGCCCTGGAAAACCAGGTTCTCGGCACCTATCAAGAACTCAATCAACAAGTCATGCTCGTCGCGTCCGTTCGCTATATCGATCCGAAAGGGAAATTGAAACAAACGCAGGAACTCCCTCCCGGAAAAAAGAACGTCGTGCGTGCGCTTCAACGCGTGTCGTTTAATAAGGATGATCTCAATCGCTATAAATCACTGGGAATTATCGGGGAAAACAATGAAGGTGGGGTCACCCTCCTGGAGCCGGATAAAGTCGAACCGGCCGATCGGGCGTTTGTCGAGAATCTGGTGAAAGAGGAAAATGAGGACCGCCTGGTCATCATGGACCGGATTATTGAGACCAACGAAACCCTCTCACCCACGGATTTGCCGCGTGTTCACAAAATGTTTGCCGCTCTCAACCGGGATAAAGCCCTCAAGGGGGAACGAATTCAACTGGACAACGGACAATGGATTCAAAAAGACACGGCATCCTAACGCAAGACTCATCTGTGGCAATTGATCATTCTTCCCAACCTGCCCGGGACATGTTGGGGAAAGGGAGCCGGTTGAATCAGATGCAATCAGCCGTATGGTGCATACTGGTCTTTATAGGCTTGGCAGGTGCCTTGTGCCCCCCTACATCGGCCATGGCTGCAACACCTCAACGCCTCACGGCTCACCCCGCTCTGGATTATCAACCGTCCGTCTCCACCGATGGCCAATCGCTCGCATTTGTGTCCACCCGTTCGGGAAATCTGGATATCTGGGTCCAAACCCTCAGGAGTTCCGCCCTCACGCTTCCGCGTCAGGTGACCACGCATCCAGCCACTGACCAGGAACCGGCCTTGAACCGGGATGGCACCCGGCTGTTGTATGTGTCGCATAAATCTGATCCACGCGGTGATGTGTACCTCCTGGACCTCATTACCCGTGAGGAGCAGCGACTCACAGATTTAACCAGCGGCGATGGCTCCCCTCAATGGGATCAAGACGAACAAGCCTTTTTGTACCTCAAACGCGACCCGCTCCAAGGTACGTCAGCCATCTATCGGAAATCCTTTTCAAACCAAACAGAGGAATTGATCGTTCCCGAAGCCACCAGCTTTTCTGTGAATGGCCAGGGACAGCTGCTGTATTCCAATGGCCGACATCTGACCCTGATGAATCTGCAGGACAACAGGACAACATCATTGGACGATGACGGAAAAGGTCTGGATCTCTGGCCCGCTTTGGATCGTCACCCCTCTGAACCCAGCACCATTCATCCCGTCTTTTTTACCCGATATGAACGGGATACCAACGACGATGGGCTGGTTAATACCGATGATGAATCGTCCATCTGGATGAAACAATGGGACCCTCAGCATCACCAACTCCAAAGCCTCTATCGGTTCACGCCGACACACCAGTTTCATGCCTATCCTGCCGTAACGGGAGATTTCCTCTATTACTCCGATCTCAAAGCGGGCGATATTTTCCGGATCGACATTCCCGCATTCCTTCAAGACTATGCCGACCTCGATGATGCCAAAACATTGGCTGCCTCATTTCAGGATCATGGCCAGCTGGACCGGGCACTCCTGGTTCTGACGAACATTTCTCACAATCTGTTGGCCCAATTATCTCCTGAAGCACGAGCGGAATTCGATTTTTCCCTCGCCGAGACACAAACGCAAGAAGGGAATTTTCTTGCTGCCCATCAGTCCTTGGCGCCCTACACACAGCAATCCGGACGGATCGGAGCGTTGGCTCGAATTTACACGATCGTCTTGCGCATCCAGGAGCAGGCCCAGGGTGTCAGTTCCGCAGCGAGACGCCGGTTAGTGACAACGGGGGCTTCTGAACTGATGACCATCGCGCAAGAACACCGGCATATGGATGAGGTGTACGGTCAGGCCCTGATTGAAGCTGGACGGCTCTACCTCTTTGCGGAAGATCCCCTCACGGCATTGGATTACCTGGTCAAAGTCGATGAGGTGCAGAATAAAGAGATTCGAGCCAAAGGACTTTTCACCAGAGGCGAAACGTACCGGATTCTCGGAGACGCCCCCAATGTGATTCGCGTATTCGTGGATGTCATTCACTTATTCGGCGAGCGTTCTTCCTGGGGCAAACGCGCCATCCAAAAGGTCATCGCTCTCTCCCAGCAAAGAGAAACAGCCCATGATCGCATGACGGCGTTAAACACCTTGATCGCCCAGCACCCCGACCTTCCCATATTGATCGCCACCACCCGGCTCACCATCGCCGACCTCCATTACGAACAGGGAGAACAACTGTCCGCTCTAGAAACGCTGGATTTCATCGTCTCGGCTCCTGACCTTCCCAACGAACTCGTCATTCAAGCCTATCGAAAAAAGGCCGCAATTCTTTCGGGATCGGAACGGTATCAGGAAGCGGCGGATACCTATGCCGCCTTAAGCCAATTCACCGGAGAAGATCAAACTGAACTCGAAGGGACCAGGAGCCTTCTCATTTTGCAACTGGTCAAAAAAGCGCTCAAAGACCGGAAGGTGGGGGAGACTCGCATTGCCGCCAAATCTCTCAAACAACTCATCGACCAATATCCAGAATCCGTGGAAGCCCATCGGGCGTATATCGAAACAAAAGCCATGCTCAAGGAAGCCCCGGAGGTTCAGGCCTGGTATGCCGACCTGGTCAACACTCACCCTGATCACGCGGTCTATCAATACGGCCAGGCCTTGGCATTATCCTATGCCGAGCCACCGGACTTGCCTTTGGTGATTCGCCTCCTCCAACGCGCCATGGAGAAAGATCCCGCTATCGGGTATGTCCATCAAACTTTGGGTTGGGCCTACGAACAATCCGAACGGACGTCCGGCAAGAAAGGATACCTTGAAAAAGCCGAGCAGGAATATCGTATCGCCCTGGAGATCAACGATGCTGGCCGCTTCCCTGACGTGGAATCGCAACTGCTTTTGAATTTGGGAAACACCTATCTGGCGCTCTCGAACGCTCGCGAAGCGTACCGGCATTACCGGCAGCGTGAGGAACAATTCGCACCAACCGGCGAAACGATTACCGAATTCCTTTATCGCAAAAATTATGGAGAGGCCTGTTTTAAATCCGGACGCAGCGAGGAATCGCTGGTGCAATATCAGTTGGCGTTGCGGAACGTTCCCTCGGAACAGCCGGGCCTTAAAGCTGAAGTCCTTGAACGCATCGGACTGTCCCATCAGGACATCGGACAATATGCCAAAGCCATCGAGGCCTTCACCAAAGCCCTGGATCTCAACCGTGAGCTAGGAAAGGAACAAAACGTCACGCTTCTCCAAAGAAATATCGGGGTGAACCTGTTTAACCTGAGTCGCGCCAGCGAAACCGGTGGACGGGAAGAGCTCAAACAGGCCTTGGGCAGTTACTTTACCAGTCTGGACCATCTCACCACGGGCGGCGGAAAAACTCTTGCGAAGGGACCGGGCCTGTTCAATGTGAAGGTGGCGTTCAGTGAAGGCGGGTCTCAAGCCGCCAGCGGATTCGACCTGATGGGCGAACAAAAGCTCATGTTCAGTTACATCGCCAGCACCTATGAGCAATTAGATGAAGCCGGACCCGCCCGTGATTTTTATCGCAAAAAATTGGCCCTGCTCAACCAGGTGTCTCCGGCTAACCAGGATGCGGCAGCCCTGACCGAAAAAGCCATTGTCCTGAACCGGCTGGGAGTGCTTTCGCACCAATTAGGTGAACCTGAGCAGGCCATGGAGTCCTTTCGCCAATCATTGAATTACACGCGAACGTTGAATATGCCGTTCGGGACCAGTGTCAACATCTATAACCTTTCTCAACTGGCAGTGGAAAACATCCTACAAGGCCATACGCCTGACCAGAGCCTGGTGGAGGCGATCACCTCAGGCATTCAGGATCTCCAACAGCGGAACTACGAAGATCGCAATCTGTTTTTCACGCTCACCAACACGGCCTTACTCCTTTCGCTTCTTCCAGAACCTTCGCTGGACGCGAACCTCAAGCCGGCGGAAGCCGTCCAACGCATGCATGAGCGGTTTACCTCTACGACCCTTCCGTGGTCCTATTACCAGAAAGCTGACTCGCTCCTGCAAAAACCCGCCCTGTTCTCCGACAGCCAACGGCTCCCCGCTCAATTTCTGGTGAAGTTGAACCAGGCCGAATTAGCACGAACAGCCGATCAGCCACAGATCTATCGCCGCATCAAGGAAGACTTGCTCAAACTGGCGGAAGACCGGCAATCACCCAATAGCTGGTTGTGGTATTTGTCTCAGGCAGAAGAGGCGACCGATTCTCCCACGAGGAAAAATTTCCTCACAAAATCCGTTGAGACCGTCCTTCGTTTCCCGGCGCAAACCGATCCTCCCACCGGACGTGCCAACACCTGGCCGGCCTACGAACGTCTGACCCGGCTTTCGGTCGATCAATTCATCGCGGACGGTCGGCCGGACGACGCCTTTACCGTGGCCGAGCAACTGAGCATGAGGCAAATGACCAGCGCCCTCTACGAAGCGCTGGGAGAGGCCTTTTTTCTCAAAGGCCTGGGAGACTATGAACCGGAATTACAATCGTTACTCGGGGAACTCCGGCAAGCCAGAAATCACGGTGACGTCGCGGCTATTGAAGAACTGGCTCCTGCCCTCCAAGACGTGCTCTATGCCCTGTTTGAAGAATATCCATGGGCCACATCTTCCTTCTGGGCCTATCCTCCGACCAGGGACCTGATATTTTTGGGAGTCGACGCGCAGCACCCCTACCTGAAAATTGTCAAAGGCATGCAAGGCTATCATGGTTTCGTGCATAACGGAGAGACGCTCCACTACAGTCCGCTGGTTGTGAGCGAGAAAGGGATCACCGGGGATGAAGAATTTCACCGGCGGCTGGGGCAAGCGGCTTCCGCCTATGTCTCGATGCCTGAGGAACTGGAGCCCTCCTTCTCATCCCTGGCTCTCGCTCAGAAACCGCTCACCTGGGTGAGCAACTTCTATGACTTCCTGAATGGCTATCATCAGCGCAGCCTCTTTTTCTCTTCTATCACCACCCCAAGCACTTTTCACCCTTCAATCCCTTCAACCACGGGAGAAATTCCCTTCGTGCTCCAACCGTTTAACGGGATAGCGGACCATGATCATCCACTAGCGGCCCAAACCAACATTGCGGTGTTTCTCCAGCCTCCGGATACGTTCGCGTTTGAAGTGCAGGAAGCTCAGGACGTTCGAGAATTTGTCTCTGTACGTGATTTTGCCGGCATGCAGCATCATTCAATTTTACTGCTCGGTGGCTTCCCCTCTTCATCGACTTCTCCATGGGTGTTGATTTCCTCTCTGCTTCGTGCCGGATTTCCCCATGTCATCGTGAGCCGAACACCACTCGATCCTCAAACCGCCACCCAATTTCTGAACCACTATCTGACGCACCTCAACAGGCTTCCTCCCGATGAAGCGGTGGTGGCCGCATCGCAGGATACCTGGGGATCGGACACAGCGAAATATCCTGTACGCCATTATGGATTCGCAGGCATGGGTGCCGACGAACGGCAGGAATATGCGGCCTCCATTTATGACCAGGAGGTCGCGAACGCCATTCACGCATTTGAAACCAAAGACTTTCCCGCCTCCCTCCTTCACATCGAACATGCGCTCGCGCTCATCGAGCATGCTCAAAAGCGGAAGGACTTCAAAGAACTCACCACCCTGGCCGTGGAAACCGCGTTTGAAGTCAATAATTACGAAAAGGGCATTTTCTTTCAACAGAAGTTGTTAGATTCGCTCACCCCGGAGACCCCTGCCAGCGAGCGGGCCGAGGCTGAATATCGTTTAGGCATCCTGCATTCCCGTCTGGAACATTTTGACATTGCCGTGAAGCACCTTGAACATGCCAACCAGATTTGGGAACAAGGCGAAGAGCTTGATCGCCTGGCGGAAGGCATGGCCACCTTAGGGATCGTGCGCGAAAACATGGGGGCCTATACGGAAGCCCTGGAACAATTCAACCAATCCTTTTCCCTGTATCAGGAAATCGGGGAAATGGGGCACACGGCTTTTCAATACCGACGAATCGGCCGTATTTATTACCTTCGATTGGGCCGGTATGAGAAAGCCCGGAAAAACTTCCTGGCCGCCTTGAAGCTCTACCAGGAGCAAGGCGATCTCCAGGGAGAAGCCGAAGTGCTCTATGAAGTGGGATTGACCTTTGAAAAAGTCGGGCTGTTCGACCAGGCTGCTGAACGCTACCACCAGGCCATCGCAATTGCGAAAGAATTGGATGATCCCATGCTCCTGGCAACCGGGGATCTCTATCTCGCCAATGTGGCCTGGTTCCAGGGGAACTATCAAACGGCCTTTCAATTACTCACCCAGGCCGACAAAAAAGCCGAAGCCGCGAATGACCCGCAATTGCGCATTATGGTGAAAAATACCCGCGGGTTGATTTACTGGACATTGAATGACACCGACAAAGGACTCTTGCATTTAAAAGACGCGGTTACCCTCAGCCGGTCTGCCAATATCCAAACCGAATTAGCCTCTTCGCTGAATAATCTTGGATTGATCTACCGGCAACGAGGCGACCACGCCACCGCGCTGGATTATTTTCAAAAGGCGAAAACCCTTGACGAGTCCCTCAAGAGCCAATGGGGCTTAGGCTACGACCATCGCAACATTGGCATCTCCTTACTGGCCTTGGGCCAGTTGGAAGAAGCCGAAGTTCATTTTCTCAAAGCCGAGCAGATCAGTTCCGACATCCACAATGTCATCAATTGGGTCAAAGCCTTATTAGAACTGGGCAATGTTAACAAAGCTTTGGTGCGTCCCGACCAGGCCCTCGGTTATTACGAACGAGCCTATGAACTCTCTCAGCGGTACGGGATTAAGGAAGTAGAATGGCGGGCGGCAGCCGGCAAAGCCACGTTGTTGCAGGAACAGGGAAAGCTCCCTGACGCGTTGACCTGGTTTACCAAAGGCGTTGAGGTGGTGGAAAGCATGCGGGCGGCACTGAAAATCGATGAGCTACGAAACAGTTTCCAAACCAACAAACTGGATCTGTACCGTGACATCATCACCCTGCTGATCACCATGAACCGGACCGATGACGCCTTTAATTTTCTAGAACGCTCCCGATCCCGGAGTTTTATCGACCTGCTGGGCAATCAAAAACTCACGTTCAAAAACCAGGGAGATCAGGAAACCTGGACCAGGATCGACACCATGGCTTCCACCCTGGATTCGTTAAAGTCGGAACTGGGTTCGTATGAGGAGCCCCCTGCCGACCTACAGGAACGATATCGCAACACAAAAACGCTGTATGAAGAAGCGATTTTGGAGGTGAAACAGCAGAATCCCGGCCTCAGCAGTTTTGTCTCGGTAGATCCGTTAAACCTCCAAGGAGTGCAACAACTCTTATCGCCTAAAGTGGGATTACTCAGCTACTTTTTGACGAAAGACCAGCTCTACCTGGGGCTCAGCACAAAAGAACGAACGGTTTTTCATACTGTTACGGTAAAGGAAGAAGAACTCACTCGATTAGTGACCCGCTATCGCCAACTCGTTCAACACCTGGAACCGGTTGGGGATGAGCTAGAAAAGCTCTATGTGTCCCTGATCCAACCTGTTGAACCGGCGATCAAAAACCTGGAGTATTTGGGAATTATTCCGGATGGGCCGCTACACTTTCTCTCCTTTGCCGCACTCAAACATGGTCCGGCCTATCTGGTAGATGATATCCCGCTCTTTTATGCGCCCTCGGCTTCAGTCTTTCAATTTACCTTTGCCAAACGTCAAGCCGTCAAAAACGACAAAATCCTCGCGATCGGAAACCCGGATTTAGGAAATTTCAATTATGATCTTCCGCTGGCTGAGTTAGAGGCCCAAAGCATCAAATGGAATTATCCTAATATGGACATTCTGACGGGAGCCAAGGCCAGTAAGGAATGGGTGGTGAAGAATATCTCCCGATATGGCATTATCCACTTAGCGGCTCATGGGGAATTCGATGAGGGCAATCCGTTATTGTCGTCACTCTGGCTGGCTTCAGAGAACCCGGAAAACCGGCGGCTGACCGTGAAAGAGATATTTGGTTTGGAAATCAACGCGGATCTTGTCACCTTAAGCGCCTGCCAAACCGGACTGGGTAAACTGGAAGCCGGAGAACTCATCGGCCTCAACCGCGCGTTTATTTATGCCGGCACCCATGCCCTGGTGTCCGCGTTGTGGCGAGTAGACGATCTCTCCACCTCGGTACTTATGAAACATTTTTACCGGAATTATGTCACAGCGAATAAAGCCAGAAGCTTGCGTCAAGCGCAACTCATCGTGAAAAAAGACTTTCCCCACCCATCCTATTGGGCAGGGTTTAGTTTAATCGGAGACTATCAATAATGGGAGTGTTGAAAAAGCCCGCCAGCGGCGTTCTCGCCCCTTTGTCATGCTCACGTACTCACATGTACGTTCCGCGTGTCAAAGAGGCTGCGGCCTTGCTGGACGGCCTTTTTGAACACTCCCTCATTAACCTCCCTTGCCACACTAGCGATGATTGAAAATCGTGAAAATTTTGAATATTCAATTGTCCTTTAATCACGCCCTACGCCAACGTCGAAAGGGGGCCTGCATGCCAGACCGTATCGCTCGCGTAATCTTTGGAATCGTTCTTCTCACTGTGGCCGCATGGATGCTGCCCTCCACCAATTGGGCTGCCACACTTTACGCCAAGCAGGATGGCGTGAAAGTTAATGCTGAGAAATCTCCCACCTCCGCAGTCATCGCCACGTTGGCGCTAGGAGACCCGGTCACCGTTTTGGCCGAAGAAGGTCGACTCGCCAAAGTCAAAACCTCAACTGGCAAAACAGGCTGGGTCTTTAAATTCAGGCTGTCGGAAGAAAAGCCTTCCTCCGGTAGCGGCTTCAGCCTTTCGGGCCTTACTGGGCGAAAGACTATTGCCGCCCGTGAATCCCGAGCCGGGGGGAGTATCCGCGGCCTGAAGGAATCCACCGAGCAATATGCCAAAGACAAACAGATCAAACAGGAACACCGGGATGCCGTGGATCGGATGGAAGCCTTTTCGCTGAAACCGGATGAATTACTCGAGTTTAAAAAGGCCGGCCACTTAGGAGAATTTTCTGGAGGTGCCCAATGAACACAGGGAAACTTTTGGTGAAAATAGGTATTCTGAGTCTCCTATTGTCCAGCATGGGATGCGCAGGACAATCATCGGACCAATCGGACTTGATTGGTGGTCTCGGACAGGCCTTAGGGATGGAAGAACATAACATCAATCTCCTCAAAAAGGGTGTCGGGGTCGTGGAGGCGCTTCAGCCCATCGGCGAGGAAGAAGAAATCGTGCTGGGGGAAGCCGTGGCCGTGGAAGCCTTCAGCCGTTTTGGCGGGGAATACCACAATCAAGACTGGAACCGTTATATCAATCTTATAGGAAAAACCATCGCCGAAGTATCCGATCGGCCGACTCTCAACTTTCACTTCGCCATCTTAAACAGCCAGGAACAAAACGCGTTTGCCGCGCCCGGTGGTTATATCTTCATCACCGTCGGCCTCCTCAAATCATTGAAGAATGAGGCTGAATTGGCCGGGGTGCTCGCGCATGAAATCGCCCACGTGACCAAGCAACATATGCTGGAAACCATCCGGCGAGGAGCCATATTGGGCAGCGTCTCGGAACTCTCACTGACGGCCATGAAACAGGACCCCAAAATGTTTTCCAACGTCATCGACCAAATGACGGATCTTTTGTTCACTAAAGGGTTGGATAAGG
>QJYE01000129.1 GCA_003235785.1 Nitrospirota bacterium | reverse complement strand
AAATTGGTATAATTTGGTCATGGATCCTATCAAAAACCTCTTTTCTCCTGGTGCGGGTTCTCCCCCTCCAGAACTAGTTGGACGCGACCCAGTTTTAGAGCAAGCCAGAATTCTACTCGGAAGAGTACGACAAAGGCGTCCTGAAAAGAGCATGTTGCTCACGGGCCTTCGCGGCGTGGGCAAAACAGTGCTGCTTAACGAGATCAAACGAATGGCAGATGATGATGGATACCGAACCATCTTTATCGAGGCACACGAAGGTAAAGCACTCGGTCCCTTAATTGCCCCGTATTTGCGGAGTCTCCTCTATGACCTGGATCGAATTGCGTGAACCGGGGACAAGGTCAAACGTGGATTAGCTGTTATTCGGAGTTTTATCGGAGCACTCAAACTCACGATAGGTGATATCAGCATCGGATTGGATATCGAGCCAGAAAAGGGCTAGCAGATAGTGGCGATCTGGAGGTGGATTTGCCTAACCTCTTCATCGCCATAGGTGAGGCTGCCGCTGATCGGAAAATCCCCCTCGCTCTTTTCATAGATGAAATTCAATATTTCAACAAGAAGGAATTGGGTGCCCTGATCATAGGGATGCACAAGATTCAACAGCATCAACTTCCCATAGTGCTGTTGGGTGCGGGGTTACCTATTCTTCCTAGTTTAGCCGGTGAGTCGAAATCCTATGCCGAGAGGCTTTTTAGTTTCTCCAATATTGGTGCATTGTCAAAAGAAGAGACGGCCAAGGCCTTGCAAGACCCTGCGCAAGAGGCTGGAATCATCTTCGAGTCCGCAGCGTTAACAGAGGTGTACAATCTGACCAAAGGGTATCCGTATTTTTTGCAGGAATGGGGGTATGTCGCATGGAATGTCGCGACGTCCAGTCCAATTACATTGCAGGCGATTCAAGATGCCACGTTAACGGTCATTCTCCGGCTCGACGAAAATTTTTCCGTGTTCGCTATGAGCGGCTCACGCCAAGTGGAAAAAACTTTTTAAGGGCAATGGCAGAACTCGGACAGGATGCTCATCGTACTGGCGATATTGCCGAGATATTGGGAGTTAAAGTGACAAGCCTTGGTCCAGTTCGAGCCAAACTGATCAACAAAGGAATGATCTATAGCCCCGCACATGGTGATCTAGCCTTCACCGTCCCGTTGTTTCGTGACTTTATGATTCGGACGATCCCTACCTTTCAATAGTAAGTCGAATTATGGACTTTTGGATCGCCGCTACCCTCACCCATGTCTCCCTCTTCGCCCTGAACCTTGAATTCAAGGGCAGACAAGCTCCACGAGTTTTCGCACCGCTGGGGTCGGTGAACCGCGACTTCAATATTCAGTAACGGCAACAAGATCTTGATGACTCGCTTGTCCTTTGCGTTGATCTGACTACGGCATGCCTCTGCATTTTTCTGCCACGATTCCCAGGAATGCATAAACAAGATGCTGAACAATCCCTGGTCAATGAATGTCGATCGGATCGACGTTGATTTCACAGATGACGGGATCTTTCGGAAATTGCTCCTTGAACGCTTGCTGAATTTTTCGAAGAGCCTGTTGCGTTTCTGGTAAATCTGCCGTTTTAATCAGGAAGAGCATGCGATTCTTTTTGGTGCTCCCAGATTTTTTTGAGGCCATCGGCCCCATGACCATTGGCCATGTAAGCATTCCCTTTCCTTCTGAAAGTGAGGCTCCCTTCAAACCACAGGCAGTCAACTGTTGGCCCAAGAAATCGACCACTCGTTGCACTCGACTCGCTTGCTCACCGGTGACCACCAACAGGATGGCATGCGTGGCAGGAGGGTAGCCTAAGGCTTCTCGCAGTTCTAATTCCTGGTCATAAAATAGGCGTGGGTCATGTTGGACGATCGCTTGAAGCACGTGATGCTCCGGCATGCGGGTTTGCAGAATGACCTGTCCAGGCTGTTGATCACCCTGCGCTAAGGCCACGGCGCTCGAAAGCAGATGGTAAGTGCGCTCGGCGGAACGAAAATCGGGAATATGCAGACCGAGATCCGCTTGAGGCAAGGCAATCAACGGGGCAGTCAATGGTGTGGGTTGGTGCAACAGGAATTCCGTTCCAATCAGGATCTGGGTCTTTTGCTGTCGGAATTGTTGCAAGATCTGCATGGCTTCTTGTTCTGTCTTGACGTTCTCACGGTCAAACCGAGCCAGAGCACGTCCAGGGAATAGGCCTGCTATCTCTTCTTCCAGTCGTTGCGTGCCCATCCCTGAAAATCGAAAGATCCTTCCTTGGCAGGCCGAACAGACTTCGGGAGCGGCCTGACTCTTGGCACACAACGGACACACCAAGCGAGCGGGACGTTGAAACAATTTGAAAGCCACCCCACAATTTCCACACGTCGGAGCCTGGCCACAATCCCGACAAATCAGGGATCGGGAAAACCCTTTGCGATTCAGAAGAAGAATAACCTGTTGGCCCGCCTCCAACGTGCGCGCCATACCATCCTGTAACGCCGGTGACACCGGAGGACCAAAGGGCAACGACCCCAGGTCAACGATTTCTACCGACGGAACATGGGGACCCGGGGATTCTGAGGGAAACGTGATTTGCTCACGAAAGCGGGCATAGGTTTCTAACGACGGGCTCGTGGTGCCATAGACCACTAAAGCCCCTTCGACTTCTCCTCGCATCCGCGCCACATCCCGTGCATGATAATAGGGAAGATGTTCGTCCTTATACGATGAGTCCTCTTCCTGTTCAACCCAGACGAGACCGACGTGAGGAAGAGGCAGAAACAACGCCGAGCGCGTTCCCACCACAATCGCAGCCTGCCCCTGTCGGATGCGTTCCCATCTGGCAGAACGGTCATAGGATGAAAGATGGCCATGATACACCTCGACCTGATCCTTCCAAAGCTTTCGCAAATGTTCTGCTACCGTTTCCGCTTGATGAACTTCAGGCGTCAGCACCATCGCCTGTTGCCCTTGCTGGCAGATGACTTGAATCGTTTTCAGAAGAAGATTCTGTCGTAACAATTCGGGGCTCACCACCGAAACTTCCTGAAACCCACCAAGCCTGACCGCACTTGAAATGGCTTGCCACAGCGGGCCCTCTCCATTCTCCAACACCAGTTGTTCGACAGGAGCTACGGCGACGTACCGGGCTTGTT
>QJYE01000102.1 GCA_003235785.1 Nitrospirota bacterium | reverse complement strand
GAAGCCTTCGCCGTATCTCCTTCTTCCCCCGAGGCCCCAGCTAGCGAATCAAGGAAATCTGAGGACCCTCATTTAAGTCTGCCATCCGGGATTGTCGGTCTCGCACTGCATCTCACGGCCCAACGCGTGGGTGATCCTGCCCGAGTCATCATTCGAGCAGTGCATCCTTCCGGACCAGCCGCACGGGCCGGCATTACGCATGGAGAAGAAATTTTTTCAGTCAATGGGCAATCAATCACGGGGAAAACCTACCAGGAAGTCGTGAGCCTCATTCGTGGAGAAATCGGGAGCAGCGTACAGCTCGGGCTGCGAGGCCCGCAGGGAGAACGGACCGTCACCGTGGTTCGAGTCAATGAAATTATTCTCATGGAACAGACGCCTCAGGCCATGTAACCCGCACTTTACGCTAGTGCTCTTTTTGTCTTTTGATATCGCTTGTAGGTTCAATCGCCGGCATTGTTGAATGGCTGACACAGCCAACCACAAATTATCATTCAGAATTTAGACCAGGGAAAATTCCCCCGGTCGATTGAAAGGGATAGTTCCACTCCGAAATTTTTTTGAGTATTCGCTTGGGGTGTTTATCACACGTAAGGAAGTAAAGACGGGCTTTGAATATACCATTTAAATTTATAACGAATTCTTACTCAATAGCTCCCGAAATGCCCCGAGTAATTTTATAGCCACACTGGAATAATTTTTGATAGCTTGAGGATCGTCGCCTACCTCAAGATAGGGTGTATAGCCCTCGATGGTGGCAAGCTCCTCTTGAGAGGGTCTATTAAACCCCATGGACCATTTCGAAAAACTCCTGGTTTTTATCGGCCCTTCAAATAAGACTGCTATCCGATTGTGGCGAAGATCCTTTCGAATGACATTGATCAAATCCATGACTTGGGCCTTTGGACCTTCAATCGCTTGAATGAACGACCCATCACAATGCAGCAACATCCCCGTGATTCCAAGACGTTTATTTTTCTCCCGTGTCCGTTTCAACATCCCCACTAACTCGTCTTCCTCAATTGGCCGTGTTACTGCACTGGCATAAATGATCTGATACAGGTCCGCTTCCATTCCGTTAGTCTCCCAAAAGTAATGAAGTGATCTTCAGCATGGCCTTGTCCCCAAGGAATTCCACAAAAGACCTTAGAGTTAGGCGATCAAATGGTCATAATTGTTGATCATGGCATTGGAATGCCATCTTCTCTGAGACAAGACGGATCCAACTTTATCAAAGCCTTCTTAAATATGAAACAGTAGCGCACTGATGGGTTGAATTCGCCAACCAACTTTCTCGTTAAAAACCTGGAAGTTGGCAAACCCAAATAACTGTGATCAATCAAAAATTCGAGGAATGAGAGAGACTAAACGGTCGTGAATAGGTGAGAAAATACACAAAAGCAACAAGACTTTTAAATCTCAAAAACCGTTATTATTTTCTTCCAAAAAGCGAACAGCATGAGTTTGGTCTCAATGAATAAATGGCTGCTTCAGTTACAAATTTTGTTATAGGCATCCAACGCGGCCACCTTATAACATTCAGCCAAGGTGGGATAGTTGAAGACTGTCGTGAGAAAGTACGAAAGACCACCTCCCAAGCCTAGCACGGCCTGACCGATGTGAATGAGTTCTGTCGCCCCTGTGCCAATCGCATGCACGCCCAGGAGTTGGTGCGTCTCTCGATGAAATAACATTTTGAGCAGACCGCTGTTATCCCCTAAAATAACCCCTCTGGCGATTTCCCGATACCGGGCCAACCCGACTTCGTAGGGAATGCGGTCTTTGGTTAACGTCTGTTCAGTCTTCCCAACCATGGAAATTTCAGGAATGGCATAAATGCCAATGGCATAGTGAGAAGGCATTGGTTCAACAGGTCGCCCAAAGGCGAAGCAGGCGGCCAATCGTCCCTGTTCAGAGGAGGTGGCAGCCAGAGCCGGGTACCCGATCACGTCTCCCGCTGCAAAAATGTGCGAAACAGCTGTACGAAACTCTGCATCGACTTTTAGTCGACCCCGGCTGTCTGCTTCTAATCCTGCCGACTCCAATCGAAGGGTACCCGTGGCGCCAAGTCGTCCTACGGAAAATAATGCGAGTTCGGAGACATGCCGTTTTCCTGATTCAAGTTGAATAATGACACGTTGAGGAGGGCCAGGAGAGAGATCAAGCCGTTCAACGGTTTCAGGGAGCCGAAAGATGACATTCTGATTGCGCATTTGATGAATGAGCTCATCGACAATCTCATGATCCAGAAATTCCAGGGGGCGTTCACGTTGATCAATCACGGTCACTTCCGTTCCCAGAGCAGCGAACATGGATGCATATTCCAGGCCGATGACGCCAGCTCCGATAACGACCATGGTTCGAGGGATGTGGCTTAATTGAAGGATGCCGTCACTATCAATAATGACCTGACCGTCGGTACAAATTCCTGGCGGGGGAGCAGGGATCGTACCAACCGCAATCAGAATATGGGTGGCCCGAAGGAAGATGGTGTCTACGCCTGATCGGACTTCTATGGTGTGGGGATCCTTGAAAAACGCGTCACCGCGAATCAGGGTGATGTTATTTCGGCCCAATTGGTTTTCGACAATTTGAGATTCCAGGCCAACCATATGACCGACCTTGTCCAACAATTCACCCATGCTCGGCGGTGAAACCGATTGAAAACCTAGTGCGTCCCTCTTCTGTTGGGAGGCCTTCAATGAAAGAACGGCTTCACGAAATGTTTTGCTGGGAATCGTTCCAGAAACGACACAGGTGCCTCCGATAGCCACACGCTTTTCAATCACGGCCACCCGGAAACCAAGTTTCGCAGCTTGAACCGCCGCGCGTTGTCCCGCAGGTCCGCTACCGATGCACAAAAAATCAAATTCCTTCGTGATGGTCATGCAGGTTCCTCCCTGGTCGCCAAGGAATGATCGACGACAAGATCTTTATTGAAAAAAAGGTTTTGTGGACAACCGATTGAATTTTAAGATTTGTGTCCACAATTACCATCATCCAGGGACATTCTTCCGCACATATCCTCTGCAGAATGTAATATCTTTGCGGAGAAGAAATCTCGTGGAGACCTCCACCCACAATAACCAGTTTGGGATGACCGATCAGCGCGCGAGCCAGTCATATTTGAATAGCTT
>QJYE01000546.1 GCA_003235785.1 Nitrospirota bacterium | reverse complement strand
ATTTCTTCCCATTGTGAACCGCGAATGTTAAACCTATCATATCCGGCGTCACAGTTGAACGACGGGACCAGGTTTTAATAACTTTTGACTCCCTTGACTCCCGTGCCTTCTCAATTTTTTTGAGTAGGTGCCCATCAACGAACGGGCCCTTATGAATAGACCTTGGCATCAGCTCCCCCTATCTATCGGCCCTTTTTCTTTCTACTGGCAACAATATATCGTGAACTTTGATTCCTTGGCTTCCGAGTTTTAAACCCCTTCGCGGGTTGACCCCAAGGTGAAACCGGGTGAGGATTCCCTGCTCCAGCCTTCCCTTCTCCACCTCCATGCGGATGATCAACAGGGTTCATCACCACACCACGTACATGCGGCAATTTACCCAACCACCTATTCCGCCCAGCCTTCCCAACCGTAACATTCCCGTGATCAGGATTCCCCACCTGTCCAATTGTAGCCATACAGGTTCCTAAAATTTTTCTCATTTCCCCGGAGGCCAACCTGACTTGGACATACCCTTGATCACGCCCCATAACCTGCGCCGAAACACCCGCACTTCTTGCCAGTTGCGCACCCTTCCCAGGTTTCAATTCAATATTATGAATTACCACCCCAAGCGGCACCTCTATGAGTGGCAAGGCATTCCCAACCCTTACATCACTCCCTGGACCCGACTTAACAAAATCACCAACGGCCAGGCCATGGGGTGCCAAGATATAGCGTTTTTCACCATCCGCATAATGCAATAAAGCGATTCTTGCAGTTCGATAAGGATCATACTCAATACCGGCTACTTTGCCTGGAACTCCCGCCTTTTCACGCTTAAAATCAACCTTTCGATAACGGCGTTTATGCCCACCACCCCTGAATCGGACTGTTATTCGCCCCGCGTTATTTCTTCCTCCCGTTGCCGTAATAGTTTTGGTCAAACTTTTTTCGGGCTTATTGGGAGAAAGGCCTTCATTGGTAACAGCTGTCATTCCACGGCGGCCAGGAGATGTGGGGTTATATTCCTTTATTGGCATAAATAACTTTCTTTTTTTATTTAAAATATCAAACCGGAAAAATTACCACTACGCACTTTCATAGAGCTCAATTTTTTCGCCTTTTTTTAGGGTCACAAATGCTTTTCGCCAATCTGCCCTTTTCCCAAGGTAGCGCCCCTGACGCTTCTTCTTTCCCTTAACATTAGCCACATTTACCGAATCCACCTTTACACTAAAAACCTTTTCAACAGCCCGTCTTATATCTATACGAGTTGCACGACGATCAACAGCAAATGCCACGCTATTCTTAATTTCACGAATTGCTGTAATTTTTTCCGTCAACAATGGACGAATTAGAACATCATAATGATTCATGCTACTCCCAAATCTCCTGTACATTCTGGAGTTCGGCTCTGGCTATCACAAGCTTGTCAGACCAAAGAAGATCGTAAACATTTAGATCCTTTGCATGCATAACCTTGAGCTGCTTTACATTTCTCCCTATCCTAATAATGTCCAAGGCTCCTTCTTCCACCACTAGCAAAGCCTTCCCACTCACTCCCACCTGCGAGAGCATTCGCACCAACGCACCAGTCTTCAATTCATCCAAGCTCAAATCAACTACCACAACCTCTCCCAATGAAGCCTTTGATGTCAATACGGCCTTCAGTGCAGAGCGGTACATTTTTTTTGGTAAAGGAGTCCCATATTGCCGAGGCTTAGGCCCAAAAACAGTCCCTCCGTGCCTCCAAACAGGTGATCTAGCAGAACCTGCCCGAGCTCGTCCGGTGTGTTTTTGCTTCCATGGTTTCTTCCCAGATCCTCGAACTTCGCCTCGACCCTTTGTTGACGCCGTCCCTTGCCGAACAGAGGCCCTCTGCATTACCACCGCGCGATGAACAAGAGGCACATTAATTGTTGAAGAAAAGACCGCTTCACTCAATTGAACCGTGTCTACCTGTTGGCCCCCTGCGCCGTATACCGGAAAAGCATTCATAGCGAAATCTATCCTGCCTTCCTAATAATGACCATTCCACCAATTGGTCCAGGCACAGACCCAGAAACCAACAATATATTCTCTTCCGATCTAACATCAAAAACCTTTAAACCCCTAACAGTAATCCGTCTATTTCCCATATGACCCGGCAAATCTTTGTTTTTGAAAACCCTTGAAGGAAATGAGCTTTGCCCGATCGAACCCGGAGCACGATGGAACATAGATCCATGCGATGCCGGCCCACCACTATAATTATGACGCTTCATAACGCCCTGAAATCCCTTACCCTTAGAAATTCCCTGAACGCTCACCGGATCTCCCTTTGAGAAAATATCAACGGTTACCAACCCACCCAACTTAGCTTCACCATCAGCCTTAAATTCCTTCAAATGGCGCCAACGACGATTTCCTGATTTTTTCAAATGGCCCAACTCAGGCTTATTTAATTTTCTTTCAGGAACCTCATCAAAACCAATCTGAACAGCCTCATATTTGTCTGGGTTTTTTTCCTTGACCTGGACCACTGCGCAAGGGCCAGCTTCAATAACCGTAACAGGAACCAAGCACCTGTGCTGATTAAACACTTGAATCATACCGAGTTTTTTACCTAAAATTCCTTTAACCATTTTACGTATCGCGTCTATAAGTTTAAATTTTTATGATCCTATGAATTTCTTACAATTTAATTTCTACATCCACACCGGCTGCTAAATTTAACTTCATCAAAGCATCCATGGTTTCTGGAGTTGGCTCCATAATATCCAATAATCGCTTATGAGTTCTGATTTCGAACTGCTCCCTGGACTTTTTATCAACATGAGTTGAACGCTGAACGGTATATTTTTCAATACGCGTAGGCAAGGGAACCGGCCCGGCAATCAGAGCTCCGCTACGGCGTACCGTATCTACAATCTCTCGAACAGATTGATCCAGCACACGGTAATCAAAGCCCTTTAAACGTATTCGAATTCTGCGGTCTCGATCCACAAAAACCTACCCTTTCCATTCACCATTAATTCTTATTCGACAATTTCCGTCACCACGCCGGCCCCCACCGTCCGGCCTCCTTCGCGCACCGCAAACCGCACCCCCTGCTCCATCGCGATCGGGGCAATCAATTCCCCGGCAAACGACACATTATCGCCCGGCATCACCATCTCCACGCCC
>QJYE01000388.1 GCA_003235785.1 Nitrospirota bacterium | reverse complement strand
GGGCTTTTGCTTTGGGTGAAGGACCCATCCGTCCTCCGTCGGAAGGGGAGAAGACTCTGCAGGCCTGTTTCTTCTGGACCCGGGGTTGTGGATGGTCGGAATTGCTTGGTATAAGGTCACAGTCTGGCATGTCCGTAAGGTAGATGGGGCCCCTCTTTTTACAGGCAGGAGAGTGAGTAGGGAGGGGGGAACATCGAATTTTGACAACAGGTTTTCTATCAAGGAAGTAGGGTTCCCAGTTTTTCTGTCATTCAGATCGGCTGGTAACAGTGCAAGCCAACCAGAGGGTTTTCGAATGAAATGTTCGAATAGTCTGGTTGGCTTTTTTTGTATCGTGTGGGGTTCATCGGGAAGAGCCCAACATGTTCGGGAGATTGCAGACCATGAAGTCGTCTTTTCCGAAACAGTTCATGGCAAAAGCTCTAGCCCTTTTCGGCGTCTGGCTTGTCTTGTCGGGACGCTATGACCTTTTGCATCTGATCATAGGCTTTATGGTTGCCTGTGGCGTGGCTTGGTTAAATACCGGCTATGCTCATTCTGCCTTTCAGGGATACCCATGGATGCGGTCCGTGCTGTATGTCCCTTGGCTCTTTCTGCGGATTGTTCAGAGTAGTCTGCATTTGACCAAACTCATTCTCAAGCGGTCCTTACCCATCCATCCCAAGCTGATCTCCTATCGGTCTCAATTGCAGCATCAGGGTGCGATCGTGTTGCTGGCGAATTCCGTGACCTTAACCCCTGGCACCATTACGGTGGAAGTGAACGGGAACCATCTGTTGGTTCATGCTATTGATGAGGTTGCCGCCGAGGATCTCACAAGCGGTCGAATGGAGAAAAAAATTGCTGGAGTATTTCAGCAGAAGGTGAAGCCGTGATGACAGATTTTTTTCTGATGGTGTTGGTTGTGCTTTCCCTCCTGATTCTCGTGTATTTGTACCGGGTCATTCAGGGTCCGACGGTGTTTGATCGGGTGTTGGGGCTGAATGGGATTTCGACTAAAGCCATTATCCTGGTCGTGGTTATGGGCACGGTCTATGATCGTGTGGACATGTTCGTGGATATCTCCACCGGGTATGCCCTGCTGAACTTGGTCGGGGCCTTTGCCATTGCCAAATTTCTTGAGCAACGAGGCACCTTGTAAATGGGTATCCTGGCAATTGCGTTCATCCTGGTTGGTTTATTTTTTCTCGTGGTTGCGGCGATTGGCACGTTGCGCCTTCCTGATGTGTTTACACGGTCGCATGCGGTTTCCCTCACCGATTCGTTGGGGGCCTTTTGTGTGCTGTTTGGGCTGTCTCTGTATCAGGGGTTCGGAATTAATATGTTAAAGATCCTGGTTGTGCTGGGCTTGCTCTTCCTACTGAATCCCGTTATTGCCCATGCCACTCTTCGCGCCGCGTATCGAGCTGGTGTCAAGCCACAAGCGGAGGAAGATTCATGATTTATGCGGTGAATATTGCCCTGCTGCTGCTTTTACTGGTGACGGCAGCCAGCGCCACCTTTTTGGTGAAGGAATTGATGAGTTCGGTCTTTATCCTGGGTTCATACAGTTTCTTCCTGGCTTTGGTCTGGGCCTGGCTGGGTGCCGTGGATGTGGCATTTGTGGAGGCAGTGATTGGGGCCGGGTTGGCGACCGTGTTGTTTCTGATTACCTTGTTTGATACCGCTCCAAAAGACAGTCGTCTTCGTCGTCCCCCCCCACCCCTGGCTGGAGTGCTGGGGCTTCCCTTACTGGGTATTCTTCTCTTATTCGCGGCCAATGATCTTTGGCCGTTTGGTGATCCGACCTCTCCCCCCAACGTCCATATTTCTCCGGTGTATCTGCAGCAAAGTTTTGCCGACACGCTGACTCCGAATGTGGTCACGTCAGTGCTCATGGACTATCGTGGGTTTGATACGTTGATCGAAACTGTGGTGATTTTTACCGCCGGCATTGCTTGTGCCTTACTACTCAGGGAACCAGGTCGATGAAACAAATGCACGACAGTCTGATTGTTCAGACCATGAGTCAGTTGCTCATACCTCTGGCACAGTTGTTTTCCCTGTATGTCTTGTTCTTCGGCCAGTATGGTCCCGGAGGAGGATTTGTGGCTGGTGTCATTTGGACGACCAGCATGATTCTGACATTTTTAGTGTTCGGGCTGAAATCCCCCCAGGGACGGCTGGTAGAAAAGATGCTGCATGGCGACGGAGTGGGATTGATTATTTTTGTCGGTGTGGGCGGTCTCTGCCTCGTTGGAGGGGGAGAATTTTTGAACTATGCCAATCTGGGCATTCCAGGCTTGGGTGCTCCGGCGCAACGGTATATGGGTATTCTCATTTCGCAAATTGGCGTGGCCGTGGATGTCGCGGTGACCGGGATCTCTATTGTGCTGAGCCTGGCCTATCACGACACTGAACAGGAGTATGATGTTTGAGTTAATCCAAGGGTGGTTGGAGCGCCCTAATTATTTTGCCTTCGTGCTGCTGTTTTTGTGGGGCATCTACATCATGGTGACCCGGTACAACCTGGTAAAAAAACTCATTGGGATGTATCTCATGCAAACGAGTGTCATCTTCTTCCTTGTAACAACGAGTGCCAAGCAAGGCGCCACGGTGCCCATCCTGCTTTCCACCACCGAGGCCATCCAGCCTGAAATCTATACCAATCCTCTCCCTCACGTACTGACCTTGACCGCTATTGTGGTGGGGGTGGCCACTCTGGGGGTCTCCTTGGCCCTAGCCGATGCCATTTATAAAAAGTACGGCAGCCTGGACGAGGAAGAAATTCTTAAAAGGATGGAATGACGCGACACCTTCCCGTGATCCTCTTTTTATTGCCCCTGTGTTTGGCTATTAATCTTCCAGTCATTGGCCTCAAGCACCGGGAATGGTGTAGGCCATTGGTTATTACCATCGTCATCGGAATGGTCCTGGTCTCCATAGCGAATCTGGTGGGAGTTCTTCATACCGGGACCATACATTATGCGTTTGGGGGATGGGCTGCCCCGGTCGGGATTGAATGGGTGGCTGACGGACTAGCCAGCGTGATGACCGTGGCCCTCAGTCTTGTGGCGTTGGTGTGTGTCATCTTCCTCAGTTCGGTTTTGTTTCCCTATCTGGGCAGCCGGATTGTCCCGTTTTATATCCTGGTCTTACTCTTGATCGCCAGTCTGATAGGGATGGTCTTCGCCGGGGATCTTTTCAACCTCTTTGTGTTTTTGGAAGTGTCCGCGTTGTGCGCCTACGCCTTGGTGGGATTGGCTGGGGGAAAAGCCCTCGTTGCGGGTTTTCGTTATTTAATTCTGGGTACCTTCGGCGCTTCACTGTATCTCCTTGGCGTGGGGTACTTGTATGCAGAAACAGGCACGCTCAATATGGCGGACTTGGCTCTGCGGGTGCCGCCCTTGGTTGGGTCAAAGGCTATCGCGGTCGGGGTGTTGTTCATGTTTATTGGGCTGGGGATTAAGATGGCCTTGGTGCCGCTTCACGGGTGGTTGCCGGATGCGTATACCTATGCTCCAGACCGTGTCTCTCCCATGCTGGCCTCTTTAGTGACCAAGGTGGCTTTATATGGATGGATTCGCATTATGTTTTGGGTGCTGGGGGCGCATGCGGTCGTGTACCAAATTCCCGTTCTATTTTTAGTGGGATTGTTGGGAGCGGTGGCCGCGTTGGTAGGTGCCTTCCTGGCCTTGTCTCAGGAAAATATTAAACGCATGTTTGCCTATGGAGGGCTTTCGCATATCGGGTTGGTTCTGGTGGGGATTAGTCTCGGGAATCAAACTGGATTTGCCGGGGGAGTGTTTTATCTTTTGAATGATGCGGTGATGCAAGCCGGGTTGTTTTTCTGGGCAGGGGCCATTATTCATCTGTATGGGGTTCGCAATATTGAGGACCTGACACGATTGCATGGAGGGGCGGGTTGGATGTCGGTGGCCCTTGTGGTCATTGCCCTGTCGATGATCGGGATTCCTCCAACCGGTGGGTTTTTTGGCAAATGGTATATCATTCTTGGCGCGTTGGAAGCGCAGAACTACCTGGCCATTGCGGCCGTGCTTATTGCGACCCTGTTGACGCTTGCCTACTTCCTGAAATTATTTGAACGGGTGTTTCGTGAACGGTCAGTTGAGCAGCCTCCCCTCATCCGTGAAGTGCCGTTGGCGGTGCGGGTGAGTCTCGGCGCCACATCGGTGGCGGTGATTGTGTTGGGGTTGATGAGTGATCACATTGTGAGCTTTCTCCTGAAGACGGCGATTCCACCTGGGCTTTAGCGGGATTGCGGTTAAGGTGTGCCTCTGATATGACATTTTTCATCCTCATTCCCTTCCTTCCTCTCATGGCGGTGTTGCTGCTTGTGCTGGGGAAGCCTTGGCTGGGCGAGCAAGGCCATAAAATCGGCATTCCAGCGATAGCCCTATCCTTTGGGTTTTCCCTCATGGCGTTTATGCAGGTGGTCTCCCATGGGGCATTCTCCATTCCCCTCTATCGACTGATTCATTCCGGAGACCTGGTTGTTGATTTAGGCCTCTATGTCGACCAACTCACCGTGTTGCTTCTACTCTTGGTCACCGGAGTGAGTAGTGTGGTGCATGTGTACTCGTCCCGATATATGATCGGCGATCCCCGGTATAACCGGTTCTTTGCGGTCATTGCCTTGTTCACTTTTTCTATGATCATGCTGGTCATGAGTAATAATCTGCTCATGATGTATGTGTTCTGGGAGATCATGGGGATCTGTTCCTATTTGTTGATTTCCCATTGGGGTGAACGGAAATCATCGGCTCAGGCCGCCACCAAAGCCTTTCTTGTGAATTCCGTGGCTGATGTGGGTTTAGGCTTTGGAGTCATTCTGACCTACTCTACCTTTGGAACGCTGGATATTCAGACGATCTTGGCGGCTGCCGGGTCTATGCAGGGAACCACGATCAATCTGTTTGGCTGGCTGGGGTCGGACGTTTCTATTCAGGCTGTAACTCTCATTACCCTCTTTTTATTCATGGGGGCCATGGGAAAATCCGCACAAGTGCCCTTCCACGTCTGGCTCCCCTTTGCCATGGAAGCTCCCACTCCCGTTTCGGCCTTGATTCATGCCGCAACCATGGTCAATGCCGGACCTTTCTTGTTGGTTCGCATGAGTCCCCTCGTGATACTTTCGCCGGAAGCCATGATATTCATTGCAGTGATCGGAGGCATGACGGCGCTCTTTGCGACGGTCGTCTCCCTGACTCAGGTGGATATTAAACGCATGCTGGCGTTTTCCACGATAGGTCAAATCGGATTTATGATCATGACCTGCGGGGTCGGAGCCTTTGTGGTGTCGATTTTTCATATGCTGGCCCATGGGTGTTTGAAGGCATTTTTGTTTTTATCGACGGGAAATGCCCTTCGGTCGGTTGGTGTGCATGAGCATGAATCCCCATCGTTCCCTCGACATGGAGACGTCACCCCTTCCATTTGGCCATTTGTGTCAGGGGCGTTACTATTAGCCTGCCTCCCTCCTTTTCTTCTTTTTTCAGGGCCGTATGAACAATTGTGGATGGCTCAACCTCTGGCCTCTACCCAATGGACATTCTGGATTCTGGGATTTCTGACGGTATTCTTTTCAGCCATGTATGTCATGCGGGGCGTTCTGGTGTTGTTTTATCAACCTGTATCGACAGCCTATGTAAATGGAATGGGGGGGCAGACCATACAGCCGCGTTTCTTCTCCCCCATCCACCTTCCGGGAATTTTGGCGATCATTGGAATCGTCGGAAGCCTGTTGTTGATCTTGTGGAGTTGGTTTGCAGAATTTTTGTCGCCGGTTGTGGGATATCGGACGGCTCTTATTCCAGAAGAACCTTCGAGTGGGACGGGCTTGCAACTTATTCTTGCGGTTGCCGTGGCTGTTGGGGGTGTGGCGGTTGGGTACGTTTCCTTGACAAAATTTGCCGGATCCTGGTTTGGGGAATCCTCCATGGGGAAACGTTGGTATGTTCATTTTCTGAATAAGCTGTATTTCGACGAAATGTATGAGGCGTATGTGGTGTTGCCAACTCTCCAGTTTTCCCGATGGTTGTGGCGGGTTGTCGACCGGCAGGTGTTTGACGCCCTGATCCTGGGAATTGCAAATGTGTCGGTTGGGACAGCGAAGTGGCTCTGGCGGGTGGTGGATCTTCGGGGGATTGATGGGCTTGTTGTGGGTTTAGGAAGGAATAGTGTCGGAATGGCCGGTTGGCTCTGGCGGGTCGTGGACCTGCATGGCATTGACCGGGTGGTGGTGGGTTTAGGACAACGGAGCGTGGGATTTGCCCGATGGCTCTGGCAGGTCGTGGACCTTCGGGGTGTAGATCGTGTGGTTGTGGGTATCGGCCAACAAAGCATGGGGATTGCAAACTGGCTGTGGAAGATTATCGACATCAAAGTTCTCGATAAACATACGAATCGTCAGGGGGAACAGGCTGAGGCCGCGGGAAACATGAGGCAGGAGCTAGAACCTCGTACGTTACAGCATCACTTGCTGGTGATGATTTTCTGGCTCATTGTAGGGATGGGACTGTTGTTCTGGTTTGTCGTGTGATCCGCAGTGAGCTTTGCTGTCAGAGAGAGAAAAGAAATGCGGCCAACAATCGTTCAATGCTATAGACGTTCCGAAGGAACCTTGGGTGTTTTCTCTGTCTTGGTGGTGGCCCTGACCGACTTTTCATTAAAGGGGAGTCTATGAATACGATCTTCACGGAACACTTTCTCAGTGTCATGATCGCTATCCCGTTTTTGGGCATGGCGATTATTGCCTTTATTCATGATCAAGAATGGATTCGGCGGGTGGCGCTTGGATGTACGCTTGGGGATTTGGTGCTCTCTCTTGGCCTGTTGAACGGGTTTGATTTTTCCAACCATGGCATGCAATTCGTGGAGCGGATGGCATGGATGCCCACCTTCAATATTCAATATGCCGTCGGAGTGGATGGCATTAGTCTTCTTCTCGTGTTGCTCACGACGCTGTTGTGCCCTTTTTGCGTGCTCTGCTCCTGGAAATCAATCACCACACGGGTGCGGTCTTTTATGGCGATGATTCTGTTGGTAGAAGGGGCCATGATTGTGGTGTTTACGGCGTTGGACCTGTTTTTGTTTTTCATGTTGTGGGAAGTCACGATGATTCCCATGTATTTCATGATCATCCTGTGGGGCGGTCCTCAACGCATTGCGGCTGGTATCAAGTTCGTTTTGTACAGTTTGTCAGGAAGCTTGATCCTGTTGCTGGCGATACTCGGGGTGTACGTAGAAGGAGGGCGGACATTTGATATTTTAGCGTTGGCAGAGAAAACCTATTCCCCCGACGCCCAGTTTTGGATTTTTCTGGCCTTCTTTTTGGCCTTTGCCATTAAACTGCCCATGTTGCCGTTTCACACGTGGCTGCCAGATGCCCATTCCGAAGCGCCTACTGCTGGAAGCATCCTGTTGGCGGGAGTGCTTTTGAAAATGGGTGGGTATGGATTTTTACGGTTTTGTCTCCCTATGTTTCCCGAGGCCTCAGTGACCTTTGCCCCGTATATCTTGTGGCTGTCAGTGGCGGCCATTGTGTATGGGGGGTATATGGCTTTGGCCCAGTCAGATCTGAAAAAGCTGGTGGCCTATTCATCAGTTTCACATATGGGATTTGTGACGTTGGGAATTTTTGTTTTTAATAACCATGGCATTCAAGGAGCCATTTTGCAAATGGTGAACCATGGTATTACCACAGGAGCTCTCTTTTTAGCGGTGGGGCAATTGTATGATCGGACCCATAGCCGATTGATTCAAGATTATGGAGGCGTGCAAAAAACCATGCCTCAATTTGTGGCGTTTTTTTGTCTGTTTTCCGTGGCATCATTTGGGTTGCCGGGAACGTGTAATTTTATTGGAGAATTTTTGGTTTTGGTCGGAACATCCTTCGAAAGTTATGTGATGGTTCTGTTGGCCATGGGGGGCATTGTCCTTGCCGCGGCATACATGCTCTGGATGTTACAACGAGTAGTTTTGGGACAACCCCAAAATCCCACCATCTCCCAACTAACCGATCTCAGTATGCGAGAATTGGCGACAGTGGTCCCACTTGCTGTTCTTATTTTATGGATTGGTTTGTATCCTTCCCCTCTCATGGAAATGATGGATGCCAGTGTGATGCATTTAGTTCAACATATGGCGGAGTATCAGTCTCATCTCCCTGATCTTGTCGCGATTCGCTAAATCCAACAGCCACTTTCATCCCTATCTTGATACGATAAAAGACCTCCCAACGGGAGGTCTCGGTCACTTGTCGTCTTCAATAACGTAAGAAATTCCTTCAGTCTATGAAGAAAAAAGGGAATAGGTTTTCCCTATCATTCCAGCTGGCCAACTGGCCTAAGGAAGGAAGATTGATTCGAAGGGATGAGTGAAGGGGCAGTAGATGTGAATGTTCTTCCAAACAGAATGGGGATGATAAAACATTTTCTGATAAGATTTGGTGATTTTCGTTGAGAATACGAGCTCTTCCCCTCTGTTACCTCAAGGGATAGCCCAGAAAAACCGAAAAGGCATGGAGAGAGCCAGGAGTTAAGTCCTTTCGATTTGGGATACCTTTGGATTTCGGACGATGAGCTTTTTGGTCATGAGAGGCGATGGTCTCGCAACCCGAACTAAGGGAGGCAAATCGATGCAGGATAGAAAGTCGTTCATGAAGTTAGGTTTAGCAATCTTGACGTTGGTTGTGCTCAGTCTAGGATGTAACCAGGTTGTCACTATCTATTGGGAAAAGCCGGGAGCCGGGAATGCTCAATTGCTGGAGGATAAGGAGGAATGCCAGTCTCTACAACGTGCCGTTGGTTTGAATGAAGAACGAATTGAGAAATGTTTGGAAGCGAAGGGATGGAACCCGGTCAGACAAGAAATAGAATCTGTTTCTCCAGATTCCGAGTAAGCAGGAAAATTGGGTTTTACGATTGCGAAAATACGTGAAGGCGGTTCGAGACCAAGTGGAGGAATAAGAAAATGAATGCAGTAAAATTTATCTTTGTCATGCTCATGTGTACGATGGTGTTAGGCTGTCTTAGCCAACAGGCTCATGAACGGGCCATGAAAGAGTTAGAAATGACTCATCAGGGTTCGGCCCAGGAGGTGGAACGGTTGCAAAAGGCTGTTCAAAAGAAAGAAGCGTTAGTCGTGCAACTAGAAGAAGAGAAGCAGGCGTTCGAACAAATGTTGAACGTGAAGGACGCCACTGTGGTTCAACTCCAAGAAAAGAACAAAGAGTTGGAAGAGATGGTCGACGTTCAGGAGCAAGTCAAAGAGCAACAGTTAGAAGAAGTAAAAAAAGAACTGCAAGCCTTATATTCCCAAGTGGCTGGCTTAGGAAGTCAGCCTGGGACGAATCCAGTCAGCTTTTCTCTTGGCACAGAAGCGAACGTGGTGGATTTTGATGACGTGACGCAAGCCTTTCAGAACGTCCGTTCAATGCTCGCGGCCCAAATGAAAGATTTCTTGCAATTGCATGAACAAAACAATCAATTAGAAGAAGAGATGAAGGCGTTAGAGGCGCGTCTTCGACATGTGGAACAGCTCAAGCAGGAACTCGAGCAGGTGCGCGCAGCTCGGGAAACGCAAGAGGCTCAACTGGCCAGGGTGAGAGGGGAAGTGCAGACTGTTGGTAAAGAAATTGATCGAATTACCAAAGCACTCGAAGAAAAATTTGGGAAAAGCTTAAAGGTGACCCAACATCAAGATCGGTTGGTTTTAACGATGCTTGGACAAATCTTATTCGAATCCGGTGAAGCGAACTTGACTCCGTTGGGATTGGATATCATGAAACAAGTGGGGGAAGTGTTGGAAACCTTACCCAATAAAAACATTCAAGTTGAAGGTCATACGGACAACAATCCCATTTATGGGCAATTACAACAACGATATCCCACGAACTGGGAATTATCGACTGCTCGGGCTACCACCGTGCTCCGGTATTTAATTGAACAAACCGGCATGAATCCGACGGATTTCTCGGCGATGGGATACGCGGATACCAGACCGGTGGTTGCCAATGATTCAGAGGAAGGACGGGCTCAAAACCGTCGGGTAGAAATTGTGTTGTATCCAGAACAAGTCACCAAAGAAAATCACACCATTGCCACCCTTACCCGTTAGCGGATAAGGGTTTTTCTCACAGATGTTCTCGCCGTTACCTTTGCCATATCTTCAACATGTCCCCTCGGGGAAACCGTTAAATTTTTTTCATCCCCTT
>QJYE01000217.1 GCA_003235785.1 Nitrospirota bacterium | reverse complement strand
TGGGCCTGGTCAGAGTTGCTGGCAACATTTTGGGTGTTGGACCTGGGATCTGAACTGGTGTTCGTGGGGGATGAAGGGACCACAGAAGCAAGAGGGAAAACCCGCCGGCTTGGAACTGAATTCAGTACCCGCCTTAACCCCATGGAATGGCTCTCCATTCGGGGAGACGTCGCCTACACCCATGCCGAGTTTCGCAAAACGGGAGATTCCGTCCCTTTGGCGCCTGAGCTTACCGCGTTTTCATCGATAACAGCCCGCTTACCAATTGGACTGTCAGGAACCTTGCAAATGTTAACCGTGGGAAGCCGCGCCGGCACGGAAGATAACAGGGTGAAACTGGAACCCTTTACGATTTTCGACCTGATACTTCGCTACAAAATTCCCGTAGAACCTCCAACCGGACGCCTGGAGGCATTTTTCAGCATCCGCAATTTGACCGATACGGATTGGCGTCAGGCTCAGTTTTATTATGCGTCCCGTCTTCCCGGAGAACCTGCCGGTGGCGTTTCCGATATTCACTTTGTCCCCGGTACTCCACGGATGTTTATGGGTGGACTGACGTGGTTTTGGTCGGCATAACCGGCAGGACATCGACCGGATTCACCAGACTCTCCATGGGCCTCCCCTGCAGACTTCTTCACGATAGAGCAGGAGTACAATTATCCCATAAAAAAGGCTTTCCGGAATGTATTGAACAACTCCGGAAAGCCTTAATTGTCTCCCACAAAAATATGGGGGTTAGGCTTCGTGCATATGCTGGCTGAGATAGTTCTCGGTGCCAACTTGCTTCATGGTTTCGATTTGCGTCTCGATCCAATCAATATGCTCTTCCTCACTTGTGAGAATGACCTCAAGCTTCGCCCGAGTATTGAAATCTCCAACCGTCACACAATGCTCAATCGCTTCGGTGAGCAATTTGACCGCCTCATGCTCCAATCCCAAATCCGATTTAAATTGCTCGGGAACTGTTTCCCCGATCTTCAACGTTCCTAACCGCTGAAGATTTGGAAATCCATCCAAAAACAGAATATGTTCAATGATTTGTTCCGCATGCTTCATTTCATCAATCGCATGCTTACGAATTTCGTTATGCAACAACGTATATCCCCAATTCCCGCACATCTCTCCATGGAGAAAATACTGATTGATCGCAGTTAACTCGTTCGTCAACACTTTATTCAGAAAATCGACAACACCTTTTTTAGCTTTCATAAAATCCTCCTTGCGTGATAATAGACCGGCCTTTGAAATTCAAAATTTTTTTCTTCACCAAAACATGAAATTCTTTTATTTTGTTCCTGTTTCTGTGTATATTTTATCGGTCACTTCTTAGCTTGGTCAAGTCTTTTATGTAGGTGAAATTAGCTAATATTGATTTTTCTTCTCAAAATCGTTGAGGGGAATGCTCAAGATCAATCATGGGTCGGATGCTCAGAGAGATCGCCCATCAGGTGATCGTCACCGCAGTGCCACTGATGCTCACCATGAGCATACTTCCATTCTCGCCCATGACTTCATAATCTAAGTCGATACCCACAATAGCATTTGCTCCAATTTCTAACGCTTCTTCTTGAATTTCACGAAAAGCGGTTTCCCTTGCCCGGGCCAATTCCTTTTCATAGGAGCCAGATCGTCCTCCCACCACATCCCGAACTCTGGCAAAGAAATCACGGACAAAATTAGTTCCCAGGATCGCTTCGCCGGTAACGACCCCTAAATATTCGGTAATCCGGTGACCATCAATATTGGGCGTTGTCGTCAAAATCATTGCCTGCTCCTTTCAATTACACGATTCGCCTAATTGAAAAACTACTCCTTCTTTCTCGCAAGGCACCAGCGTGGTTGAGTGCCTTTTCAAAGTCGGAAGGGCCTCCTTTTTTCTGAATGTGCCCGTGGGCAAAATATAGACCAGAAAAAAAATCTCTCTTCCACACATTCTGTGCATAACATGGTGGTTAAGGCTTCGTTGCGCGATATTTACCAAGGATTGATAAAGAATTAAGCAAATTGCCTAATAATTAGGCATAGTATGAATATATTTCTAACCTACTACATTTGGTAGTGTAGTTTTTTTGGCATCGTCGTAAAAGTAGAAAATGTGTTTTTGTCAATATTTCTTTATTCAATTTTTATTGAAAAATTGGTAGATATTTTCACGAAACTCTTGCAAATGATATTATCCACAGAATTCATTGAAATCTGTTGATAGGTAGCCAAGTTGATGAGCTTGGCCTTGATTATTTATAGACTTTTCGCCTCTTTTCCTTGGTGCACCTGCAAGAACAACCGATCGGGAATTGGAGCAGACTTCGCTTGCTTCACGAAGAAAGACTTCGGAGAAATGGGCCTTGGAAAAAGCGCAGGCGATATTGATTTCTGCCTGCCTCACTATGATCACTCAGGTCATCCCCCTTCTTTGCTCAAGTCCATAGGTATCTTTCAGTGGGCAATAATTCTGAAGTCATGATGAATGCCCTTATTTTTTTACGACCCTGCTCAAAAATCAGTCAAAATGCTCAACCCATTCTCTAGCTTGATCAGGGAAAGCCAATATGGAATTTATCCACAATGTTATGCCCATTTTCTCGGGATGACCGCCCCCATACTCAGTCGACTATTTCAGACGATGTCTGTATCGTAGACACGAACGATGTGCGACCCATAAGGCCATCATTACGCTACACTGAACACTCACGGATTCCGCCATGCCAAGACACCAATTGGCTTCGCGAACACGGCTTACTCAACTTAACTGACTAAGGACATTATTCGTGCCGTCACAATTTGTTCATCTTCATCTGCACACGCAATATAGTCTCCTGGACGGGGCCAACCAACTCAACCCGCTCTTTCAACAAGTAAAAGATTTCGGGATGCCCGCCGTAGCCATGACCGACCACGGCAACCTGTTTGGCGCAATTGATTTTTATCAAAAAGCCAAAAACCTCGGCATCAAACCCATCATTGGCTGTGAAGCCTATATGGCTCCTGGCAGCCGGACTCAAAAATCCGGGCACCTCGCACACAATGAGTATTATCATCTGATTTTGCTCGCGACCAATCAAGTGGGCTATCACAACCTCATCAAACTTTCGAGCAAAGCCTACCTGGAAGGGTTTTATTACAAACCCCGAATGGATAAAGAACTCTTACGTGAACATCACGAAGGGCTCATTGCTCTTTCGGGAT
>QJYE01000268.1 GCA_003235785.1 Nitrospirota bacterium | reverse complement strand
ATCAGATAGAGCCTCCTCGGGTTGAGGATGGACTTCCATAAAAAATCCATCACATCCGACGGCAGCAGCAGCCCTGGCTAAAGGAGCCACAAACTCACGTTGGCCGGAGGAGCAGGTGCCTCCCCCACCAGGTAATTGCACGCTATGTGTGGCATCAAAAATGACGGGGTAGCCCAATGCCCGCATCACGGGCAATGAACGCATGTCTACGACGAGATTTTGATAGCCAAAGCTTGAGCCTCGTTCCGTTAAGCAGATATTCGTCGTTCCCGCCTCTTCGAGTTTTTTCACCACGTTACTCATATCCCAGGGGGAAAGAAATTGTCCTTTTTTGACATTGACCATACGACCTGATTTGGCTGCTGCACACAGCAGGTCTGTTTGTCTGCAGAGAAAGGCCGGAATCTGCAAAACGTCAACGACTTGAGCAACGGGTTCAATATCTTGAACTTCGTGGATATCCGTCAGAATGGGAATTCCGACCTGGTCTTTGACCTTTTGAAGTATCTTTAAGCCAGTGGAAAGGCCCAACCCTCGGAAGGAGGAAATCGAGGTTCGGTTGGCCTTATCATAGGACGCCTTGAAAATATAAGGAATGCCGAGACTATGTGTAATTTCGGCAATCGCGGTTGCGGTGCTCAGAACAATGGCTTCACTTTCGATGACACAGGGGCCGGCAATCAAAATAGGCGGAGACTCTCCACCTACCGGTATGGAGCCAATATGGACGGTGTGATGAGGCGTCATAGGTAATCCGGTCTATTAGGTACCGAATTTCCGTTGAAGTGCCGCCCCGATAAAGGCGGTAAACAATGGATGCGGAGAACACAGCCGTGAATGAAATTCTGGATGGAATTGGGTGCCGACAAACCAGGGGTGCCCTTCCAATTCGATGATTTCGACCAGTTTGCCATCCGGAGATGTTCCACTAATGATGAGGCCCTTTGAGGTTAACGCTTCCCGGTACTCATTGTTAAATTCATACCGGTGGCGATGTCGTTCCTGGATGTCCGATTGTTCGTAGGCGGTCGATGCCAAGGTGCCTGGAACGAGCTTGCAGGGGAAGGCGCCTAAACGCATCGTTCCCCCTTTGTCCTGAATGGATCGTTGCTCGGGCAGTAAATCTATAACAGCGTGAGGAGTCTTGGCATTGAATTCTGCACTATTGGCATTTTCTAATCTTGCAAGATTGCGTGCGATTTCAATCACGGCACATTGCATCCCCAGACAAATCCCGAAAAACGGGATATTTTTCTCTCGAACATAGCGGATAGTGTCAATTTTTCCTTCAATGCCCCGAAGGCCGAATCCTCCAGGAATCAACACCCCGTCAACTTCGGCGAGGAGTCGTTCCGTCCCATTTTTTTCAATCTCTCCGGATTCCACCCATTGAATCTTGATACTGGTCTCATCCCGCAATCCCCCATGGACCAGGGCCTCAGATAAACTTTTGTAGCATTCGCGCGATTCGACATATTTGCCTACCAAAGCAATCGTGACCTCATGGCGGGGTCGCTTGATTTTCTGAACTAATTCATCCCAATCGCGAAGATTTGGGGGGCCGGTTTCTAAACGCAGTAAACGAACAATCAATTCATCCAGGCCTTCTTTTCGTAAGTCAATCGGCACTTCATAAATCGATTCCACGTCCTTTGCCGTAATGACGGAGTCTTTCTCCACGTTACAAAACAACGCCATTTTGTCCTTCACGTTCGGTGGGAGATATCGGTCCGTTCGACAGAGGAGAATATTGGGTTGAATCCCGATTTCTCGTAATTTATTGACGGAATGTTGGGTGGGTTTGGTTTTGAGCTCCCCTGCCGTAGGAATGTAGGGCACGAGGGTCAAATGGATATAGAGAACGTTTTCACGACCGACATCATAGGGCATTTGGCGAATCGCCTCTAAAAACGGGAGACTTTCGATATCACCGACCGTGCCACCAATTTCGACGATGACGACATCGACATCATGCGCGACATTCATGATCCTTTCCTTGATGGCATCGGTAATATGAGGCACCACTTGCACCGTCGCTCCAAGGTATTCGCCTTTTCGTTCTTTCTGAATCACCGATTCATAAATCCGCCCTGTTGTACAATTATTTTCACGGCTTAACTGAACTGTCGTAAATCGTTCGTAATGCCCGAGATCCAAGTCCGTTTCCGCCCCATCATCGGTTACATAGACTTCCCCATGTTGATAGGGATTCATCGTTCCAGGATCCACGTTAATGTAGGGATCCAGCTTCAAGAATGTAATCGTCATCCCCCGGCTTTCCAATAAATGCCCAATGGCCGCCGAAGAAAGGCCTTTTCCTAGAGATGAAACCACGCCACCTGTGATGAAAATAAATTTACTCATAACGGGTTCACTATCAGGATGTTGTTCATGATGATTTCCTCACTGTGCTACTCGACTTCACCATATTATTCTCTCTACTTTCAAGTCTCCCCCTCATGACTCAAGAGCCCCTTTCGGATTCGACGGATTCGTGAGGAGCAAAGATTCTGCCACGGCCAGATCTTCGGGCGTATCAATACGAAGAGACTCATGGACGGTTTCCCACACCCTAATCGGCAGTCCATGCTCTAAGGCTCGCAGTTGCTCTAATTTTTCCGCATCTTCAAGCAACCCCGTTGCCAACTCACTAAATTGTTGCAAGACGGGTTTTTGGAAAATATAGATCCCTAAATGCATCCATGCAAGGGAGTCCACGCCCTCAGGAATCCCGTCTCGCCAGCATGGAATAGCACTGCGGGAAAAATACAACGCCCGACCCTGTTGGTCGGTCACAACTTTGACAATCGAAGAATTCTCATAGTCTTCTCTCGAATGAATTTTTCGCTTCAATGTTCCTATGCCGGTATTTGTATTTAAAAATGGTTGAATCAGATCACTCAAGATATCGGAATGGAGCAGGACTTCATCAGCTTGTAAGTTCACCACCACATTATAGGTCAATGCCGAAGCAACTTTTGCCACCCGGTCGGTTCCCGTCCGGCAGGGATCGGTCACCAGGCAGACTTCCCCGCCAAACCCTTTCACCGCCTGAGCAATGCCATCGTGATCGGTGAGAACCATAATCTGTCCGACCTGAGGCACGTGAGCGGCCGCTTCATAGACATGTTGGATTAAAGGTTTTCCGACTAATTTCGCGAGAGGTTTTCCAGGGAATCTGGATGACCCATACCGGGCCGGAATGCATACACTGA
>QJYE01000002.1 GCA_003235785.1 Nitrospirota bacterium | reverse complement strand
GGGATGATCAAGGGTGGTCAAACGGTCGCTGGGTTTATGAAAAACGTGATTCCTACCATACAAAGTAAAAAGAAGAGCGCCCAAGATCGTTTCAGGAATGATAAGAACTTCCATGATCAACTGATTGCCAAAATCACTCAAAACCTTCAAGCCCACCAAGCGAAAATTCCGGAGCTCAAGAAAGTTGCGGCAATTATGAACGCTTCAAAAAGCAAGCTCGATTCGATTTTTAGCGTCGGGAGCTTTTGTGGTGACTCGGTGGCAACGATGGACCAAAAATTGAAGAGTCTTGGGCTGGTCCCCAATTTCGCGCTAGTCCAGTCACGCGGGGTGAATGACGAACATTTCTACCTGGGTTATCAGATCACGCTGGGTGGCGGCGTGGGTGCTGGAATGCAAGTTGGTCTAATGGGCGTCACGGATTTGCGAGGCAACGGCGGAAAGTATTGGTTTATTGGCCCGCAAGGCATTACCAATGCCGCAGTCGGCGTCACCGCTGAAGTCGCCTTCTTCCCCAAAGTTTCCTTAGACTCGTTCCAAGGGTGGGGCTCGGGCGTCGGAATTTCTGCTGGGCCTCCATCGAAGGTGGTGTCTGGAGCCGTCGATGTCATGCTCGACGAAAAGGTCGATAAGTTTCAGGGATTCGGGTTTGGCCCGGGGGCCGGAGTCGGCGTATCACCAGTCGATGCCGCCTTCTCTTACACACATTCCTGGAAATACTAATTCCTGAGAACAGTGAGAAAAATGCATCTTTTCCGGCCTGGCTCTTTTTGAAAAGAGCCAGGCCGGACGATTGAGCCCTCCACTCCCCATAATCGTGAAAACTGGATTTTGTCAGACAGCCGTCAATACCTTGGGGATCGTCACCATTTTCAGGCTCCGGGAACACTCAACCTGACTGCGGAGGGGAACCTGAACCTCAACGAAAGCACCAGAGACTTGAAGGTTCCCATCACCGGAGCTCCTGGTCTATTCAAAGCCGCACGATGATAATCACCATCATCTCCCCCAAAACCTAAACCTCCGGCGCCGGCAACATTTGTTAACCTTCCTTCTGCACTTCGTGGCCTGGTAAAGTCGCCTCTCGACTTTCAATTTTCCTTAAGGCCCAAAGTTTCGAAAAACCGTGCGGTCTTCTTCCCTCTCAGATAGCTATCCCATTTTCCGATCTTTTCTGATCGGGCTTGCTCTTTTCATCACGGTCCTGATGGTCACTTGGCCATTGACCATCCATCTCACTGATGCGCTCCCACTTGGCACCGAACAGGAGGCCACCGTCCCTCTTTTTAATTCCTGGACACTTTGGTGGGTGGCGGATCGAGCTGCTCATAGTTTTGAAGATTTTTGGCAGGCTCCTATTTTCTATCCGAGTGAAGGGAGTTTTACATTTTCTGAACCTCAGCCCCTTACGGGGCTCCTGTTTTTTCCCTTGTGGTCTCTCTTCAAATCTCCATTGCCTGTCTACAATTTGGCGGTTCTGTTGTGTTTATTTCTCAACGGGGCTTTCGCCTATCGCCTGGGCCGAGCCTTGCAGTTTCCTCGGTTCCCCTCGCTCATTGGCGGTATGTTTGTCATTGGACTCCCCATGACAGCCAAATTGCTGGGCGTCCTTCCCCTAATTCCGCTGTTCGGGATGTTATGGGCCTGGGAAGGTTTCGTACGATTCGGGCGGGATGGATCCTGGAATATGGCATTATGGGCTGGTACAGGACTGCTGGTTCAACTTTTCACCTCTCAACAACTTGCGTTGCTCTTTAGTCTCTTTGTCGTACCGGCAGGACTCGTCGCTCTGTATCAACAACAATTCGCGCACAGAGCAACGACCAAATTAGGAAGTGTGGGACTCGGCGTCCTTCTTCTTACGGCAGGGTATGGCTGGTATCCCTTTCACCTCCACCAAACCCTGGAGTTTTCTCGCTCGGAGGAATTGGTTCGATTGCTCTCCGCGCATCCCCACGATTATCTCACGAAACCACTGACCGCCTTCTTCCCATTTCCTTCACGAGAAGATCTTCAATCTGATACGGGAGGACTCTTCCCGGGTTTTGGACTACTGATACTGACTGGAATAGGCTGCGTGTGGGGAATACGAACATCCCAAAATCCCCTATGGGTAGGCTATTTTCTGATGTCGGGGGGAATCGCGTTTATTCTCTCGTTGGGATTGAATGTGACCATCGGAAGCTGGCATCCCTTTCATTGGCTACGAGAATGGCTCCCAGGGTTTCATGAGTTTCGCAGTCCTTTTCGATTTGGCATTATCGTGCAGATCAGCCTGGCACTTCTCAGTGTATGGGGCCTTGCTGCATTCTCACGGTCCCCTCACCTTCTCAGAAACACGGCACTCGTCGGCATTCTCGGACTGGCCTGCCTTATGGAAAATCTCACGACTCCCCAACCCATACCGTTCAAATCCTCCGATCTCACTCCACCCTGGGCAAGCTGGAGCAACGGTCAGCACGAAAGCCAGATCCTTGCACACATCCCTTTCCCCAATGGCCTGCATGTCTCAGACTTTGAAATCGAAGCCAAACGGATGTTGGCACAAATCATCCATCGGAAGCCTTTAGTTAATGGGTATTCTGGATACTTCCCCCCAGGCTATGACCAATTTCAATTGGACATGGCTCGAAACTTTCCTTCGGTGTTCTTGCTCTGTTTTCTGCAACAAAAATTACATGTGGACACGTTGGTGATTGACCAACCTTGGTATACAACCCACCAGTCACACATGACGCCCTATACGAACTGGTTTCAGAGCCCCTATCAAGATGAGGAGGTCGTCATTCTGACCCTAAAAAATAACAGCAAAAACTGTAAGAATCAGGAATGAACCGAGCGAACTCATGAGGGAGGTCGGTGGCGATACAACGTTTTGAGGGATTGAATCCCATCTTTCCAGCCAATTTTTTTTCCTTCGGCTTTGCTTCTGGGTTGATAGGAAATCGGAACTTCCGTGACTCGCCATTTTTGGTGCGCGATTTTTAAGGTCAGCTCCAACTCCATCTCGAACCCTGATTCCTTAAGAGAGATTCCCTCAAGAACTTCCCTTTTGAAGACCTTGTACCCGGTCCACACATCAGTCAGAGTTAATCCTGTGGCGGCATTGATCAATTGAGTAAAAAGTTTATTCGCCAGATACGAGAGCAGGGACCCTTGCCTCACCCATGCTCCACTAAACCGTGTCCCATACACGACATCAGCCTGATCGGTGATCAGGGGT
>QJYE01000406.1 GCA_003235785.1 Nitrospirota bacterium | reverse complement strand
AACTGTTCCTTTCCCCCTTTTCACCTCTCCCATTTCCCTTCTCCCATTTCCCTTCTCCCATTTCCCTTCTCACTTTTCCCTTCTCACTTTTCACCTCTCCCATTGGCACCCAGACGGTGATGGTCGTTCCTTGACCCGGGGCAGACTTCACCTCATAAATGCCTTGCACCATTCGAACGCGTTCTTGCATGCCCATGATCCCTAACCCACTCTTGCCTACTCGCTTCTCCTCACTGGCAAACCCCTTTCCATTATCTGTAAGAGACAGTCGCAGCCCCTCGCCTTCCTTGGCCAATTTCACTGTGACCCGAGAGGCCTCCGCATGCTTGGCTATATTTCTCAAGGCTTCTTGAGTCACGCGATAGAGACACGATGCGATCTCCTGAGACAGTGAAACGGGCACATCAGTTCCGGCAAATACCGATGGAACGCCTTCCCATTTCGAAAAATCCTCGACCAACGACCGCAACGCCACTTCGAGTCCAAGATCGTCTAAAATGGAAGGGTGGAGTTGGTACGCCAGACGTCTGACATCATCTGAAAGGGACGAGATCCCCTCGTACAGTTTCTGAAGCGTTTGATACATGGGAGCCGATTCAGCTAATCCCTGTTGGGCAGATTGAAGATTGAAGCCCAACACGGCCAGACGTTGGTTCATATCGTCATGCAGTTCGCGTGCAATTCTCCGCCGTTCATCCTCTTGAGCTGAAATCAATTTCCTGCCAAGGTCCTGGAGCATGGCCTGGTTGGCTTGCAGTTCTTTCTCTCGCTCTCGAAGAGCGTCTTCGGCTTCTTTTCGAAGAGTGATGTCGAGAGCCACTCCGCCGAGCAATACTTCCCCACTCTTACTCTGAACGGGAAATTTCATCGTCCACCAGTAACGGAGTTGCCCTTCCCGATCAATCGAGGTTTCCTCGATAGCGAAGACGGTGCCACTTTTCAATGCTTCTTGGTCATGCTGCCGGAATGAACAAGCCTCCTCAGGGGAGAACAAATCCATGTCTGTCTTGCCAATATATTCAAGTGGAGCTTTGTCGAGTAATTCCTGAAATGCGACATTCGCATAAATATATCGACCTTCCCTATCCTTGAGAAACCCCACGGTCGGGCTGTGATTCATAAAGGCTTGGAACCGCTCCTCACTTTCACGTAGCGCGACTTCCGATTCGATCCGGGCTGAGATATCTCTAAAGGTCACAACCGCTCCTTCAACCTTGTTCTGGTGGTTATAGAGCGGCATGCTGGTGTATTCAACAGGAAAACTGGTGCCGTCTTTGCGCCACAAGACTTCGGTGTCCACAGAATGAACCTGTCCTTTTGCTACGGATATATAGACCGGACATTCCTTCCACGGATAGGGTTTCCCATCGGGCTTGGTGTGGTGCAACAGGGAGTGGATCATTTGTCCTTGGATCTCTTGGCTTGTCCACCCCGTGAGCCGTTCTGCCGAGCGGTTAAAAAAAGTCGCGTCCCCATTGAGATCTATTCCATAAATGCCTTCCCAAGCGGAATGAAGAATTGTCTCATTATGTTTCCAAAGACGCGTTATTTCCTGCTCAGCCTGCTTGCGCTCCGTAATATCAACCCCCGTGGCAATGATATTCTCCGTTTTACCCTCTTTGTCAGTGATCACCGTATTGGACCACTTGATCCAATGCAGTTGGCGATTCTGACCGAGCCATGCATTTTCAAAAGATTTCGGGAATTCTCCCCCTTTAAACGAGCGCAGAAGGTTCTTCACCTCTGAGGCATCTTCTCCGGAAACCACCGAGAGATCGAGAAAGGATTTCCCTCTCATCTCATCAATGGTTCGCCCGGTTAAATTTTCACACATTCGATTAAACCGGACGATTCGCCATTCCGGATCAAGAACCACAACAAGAGCGGCAGTGGTATCTAAGATGGTGGCAATGAACTGTTTCTCTTTTTTCAGCACTTCCTCACCCTTTAGTCGCTCGGTGATGTCACGCAGAATGACGGTACAAAGAACTCCTCTTTCTGACATCACCTTTGAAATTGCGGCTTCAATAGGAAATTCCTCCCCGTTGGCCCGGAGGCCGGTCACCTCACCCAAACGCCCCATTTGACGTTGAGTCGTTGCCCCCCGTTTAAAGTTCTGAATGTGAGCGACATGGGCCTTCCGAAAGCGTTTTGGAATAAATCGGTCAATGGATTGCCCCAGTGCTTGCTGCGCTGAATACCCAAACATCTGTTCGGCGCTGGCGTTGAATAACACAATGTTTTGGTGGTTATCGACGGTGATGATCGCATCCATGGCCGTATCGAGCATGGAACTCATCCAGAGCTCTTGATCCTTTTGCAACGCTTTTGCCTGTTCCTGCTCGGTGAGATCAATCAGCCCGATGCGAAACCGACCCTCCACACCTTGAATTCCCGGCTCTTCATACAGGCTTTCCAGCCTGACGAGATAGGGAGTGGCACCATATTTCAGATGGATCACGTCGGAAATTTCTTTAGTGTGACCTTGTTCCACATGGTGAAAATGTTGGCGGAGCTTTGGTTGGTCGATGGGGCTCACAAACTTTTCCAGTTTTTGGCGGAGCAACGCTTTTCGCTCCACCCCAAGGAGCTGACACACGGAAAGATTGGCCTCAAGGACTTGCCCTTGACTATTCAGCGTGAGAAACCCCACGGGCGCGAAGTCATACAAATCGGCATACCGATCCCGGGCCTGCTGGAGTTCCAGCTGCGCTTGACGAAGCTCCTCATTTTGCATCTCCAATTCGATTTGATGCACTTGGAGTTCATGCACCAGATGCTGAATCTCGGGTACGGACATCTTTTTGAGCTGCGTACTCGTGGTCTTGAGCACATCTTCCGCCCGATACCGCAGCGTGTTGCGTGTTGAGGGTGGCTTCTTCTTTGAAGTCATGCGATACCTTTCGAATTCAATTCATCGCAGGCATGAGCGTCTTCCCCTGTGCCATTCCCATCCCTCTGTCATGCGCGACTGTTGTGATCGGGCATCCATCTTGAGATCCTTCCGGATGGTTCCCCGCCTACCACTGAGGGGATGACGGCAACCAAGAACTCTTCTCCGCCTCCGTCCTTCCTATCCCTCCTTCTGCCCTTCCAGCCCCCCCGCTGTCATTCCCGCTTGCTTGTGGCGGGAATCCATCCTTCACGGTTAGCGGCATGGCGATTATCAATGGAGTTGTTCTCCTGGTTGCTTGACCGCAGAACCTTTTTCGTCTTGTGGGGTGA
>QJYE01000126.1 GCA_003235785.1 Nitrospirota bacterium | reverse complement strand
AAGCTCCTGTTCGTCATCCACTTGAATGCCCAGGTGATCAACTCCTTTTGTCTCAACTCGGGTAGAGATGGCTAGGTTAACGCATGGATCGTCCAACATCCATTTGGCATAGTCCGGTTTGCGTTTAACCGGCTCCGCTCCCAACAGTCGGCTGTAAAACTGAATGGCTTCTTCTAACTGGTCGACTCCGATATGCACGTGTAGACGTTTCATGGTTTGGCCTCATGGTGCGTGGGTTGGCAACACTTTGACAGTTCGATGATGCTGCAATTTTTGGTTTTATGGTCCCGGATACTGGCCATGTCTTCGCGGCAGCAGTCTTCCACCATATAGCGGATCAGGGCGGTGAAAAAATCGAAGTTGGCACTATAAAAGATTGATCGACCTTCCCGCCTTGAAAGCACCAATCCTGCATTGCTCATATGGGAGAGGTGGAATGAGAGTGTATTGTGCGGGATTCCTAAGCGTTTACTTAATGTGCCGGCTGGCGTTCCCTCCGGCCCATGTTCAACCAGCAGACGGAAAACCCGAAGTCGGGTTTCTTGCGAAAGAGCTCCAAAAGCGAGGATAGCCTCATTAATTTCCATATGTCTAGAATAATAGACATATCGATGGTTGTCAAATAGTAGAGGAGGGGATGGGTTTGGGTATCCGGTTAAGATTTTGATTGTTCTCGGTTTTGACTGATCCTAACATCAACGCCTTCTGAGAGCGGAAAGGGTATGAGGGAATGGTGAACTTCGTTCCCTGTAAGGATAAAAGGGAAATCTGTAAGTTTTATTGAATTGCACTATGGCCGGCGAAGGGGATGCCCTCCGCCAGCAAATGGTAGAAGAAGCAAATTGTGGGTGGGGTTATTTTTTGGCCTTTTTGTCTGCCCGTTTTTCTTTCATGGTTTTGGCTGGTTTCTTCTTGGTTTCTTTTTTTGCGTCCTGACTTTTTCCCATCGGAATACTCCTTGTGAATAAATTGCGTAACGTTTCTGCGAGTTAGTTGGACTCTAGGGGTCTTATTTTTTCCCGGCGACCTGAGCCTTATAGGCTTTGTCTTGTTGTTCCCAATCCAGACGGAGTCGTTCTGAGAATTTTTTGGTATTTTCCTGTTTTCCCATCATGAGATCAGCGTTGAGAGCTGCCGCTTCAATCGCCTGGCCCACAGTTGGCGCCTGATATTGATCGTGAATGACACGGAGGGTTTCGACTAATGGCGTCGGGTACCCTCGTGTTTTGCAAAACTTCAGACCATCCGAGGTCAGGGTGATTCCGTCTTCTTCGACCAGCGGGGTTGTACCTGGCGGTGCATTTTTCCCCGTGTATCCGTAGAGTTCTCCAGATTTACCTTCGGCAAATTGTTTGTGTTGTTGGGCCATGTGTGAAACATCCTTTCTTCAGTGAAAAAACTCATGAGACGAGCTGTAATTAATTAAGACCATGTTCTCGTTTGCAGGTCTATAGTGTAGACGGTTTATGATTGTTTTGCCTACTGCTTTTTTATAATGACAGAAAATATTTGAGGGAGGGAGGAGTGGCGATGGCTTAGTTTGAAAATTGAGTGCTGAGCGTGAAATGAAGAAGGTTCTTTTCTGTGATCCTTCGCTTGTGAAGAGGGGCATCCCGATACTCCTCGACCTTTTCAAGTGGGCTTAGGGGTTGCCCGTGTTACCACAACGATGCCGTCTTCTGTGACGGTATAGCGGCTGCGGTCCGCTTCTGGGTCGTACCCGATGACTGTCCCCCCAGGGATATTCACTCCCTTGTCGATGATCGCGCGGCGAATCCGAGCACCTTCTCCGATTTCAACATCTTCCATGATGACCGATTCCTGAACGTCCGCATATTGGTTCACCCGGACGTCTGGGGACAAGACACTTTTTTCGACTTTCCCTCCTGCGATGATGCATCCCCCGGACACAATGGAGTCTAAGGCTACGCCCGCGCGCCCGCCGGGATATTGATCCGCAAAGACGAATTTGGCAGGTGGAAATTGTCCTTGATAGGTGCGGATGGGCCAGGCCTCGTCGTAGAGATTGAGGAGAGGATCCACCCCGACGAGATCCATGTTGGCTTCGTAGTAGGCATCAAGCGTACCGATATCCCGCCAATATTTGACTTGTTTTTTGTTTTCATCTTGAAAGTTATAGGCGAAGACTCGTTTGTTCTGCAGCATGTTGGGGATGATGTTTCTTCCGAAATCATGGGCGGTAGCCATTCCCGCGTCTTTTCGCAGTTCATCATAGAGGTGGTCGGTGCGAAAGAGGTAGATGCCCATGGAGATAAACGCGTGGGTTGGATCATCAGGCAAGGGGAATGGGTTGGGTGGTTTTTCTTCAAACCGGATGACACGCATGGTGGAATCCACACCTAAGACGCCGAATGACCGAGTTTCTTCGATGGGCCATTCAATAGCGCCGACCACGGCATCTGCTTGCGTTTCCTGCATGAAACGGAACATATCCGCATAATTCATTTTGTAGAGATGATCCCCGGCGAGGATTAAGAGGTATTTGGGCCGTTCTTGTTCCAACAGGAAAATGTTTTGATGGACGGCATCAGCTGTGCCCCGGTACCACTCTGCACTAATACGTTGTTGCGGAGGGATGGAAAAGAGGAATTCCCCAAGTTCCGGATTGAAAATTGACCACCCACGCCTGATGTGGCGATCTAAGGAGTGAGATTTGTACTGTATAAGAACCGCGATTTTGCGGAGTCCGGAATTCAAACAATTGCTCAGGGTCACGTCGATGATCCTGTATTTGCCGCCGAAGGGGACCGCTGGTTTGGCGCGGTGCTGGGTAAGTGGTAGCAACCGTTCGCCACGGCCGCCGGCAAGGATCATGGTATAGACATCGCGCATTGGTCATCCGCCTTATTTTGAAATCGATTCGGTGATATGTTGTCGTGGAATCCTAATCCTCTGTTAGAGAAAAGTATAGATGGGAAAAGTGGGTAGTCCGGCTGATTGACTCTTCGTCAATTAGTGAGATGCGTTGAGTAACGTGTGGATGGCGGGAGCGATATCCTCGGGTTTGGTCGTGGGGGCAAAACGTTCATGGACGTTGCCGGATCGATCGACGAGAAATTTGGTGAAGTTCCATTTAATCGCTTCCGACCCTAAAAGGCCGGGCGCTTGCTTTTTAAGAAGTTGATAAAGGGGATGGGTATTCGGGCCGTTGACTTCAATCTTGGCGAACATCGGAAAACTCACCCCATAGTTGGTTTGGCAGAAATGTTGGATTTCTTCATGGCTTCCAGGGTCTTGGCTGCCGAATTGATTGCATGGAAAACCTAGCACCTCGAAGCCCTGGTCATGATACTGCTTGTAGAGGTTTTCTAAGCCTTGGAATTGTGGTGTAAAGCCGCAGTGGGATGCTGTATTTACAATGAGCAGGACGGTGTCCTGGTATCGTGAAAGAGGCCGGTCCTCTCCGGTGATAGTGTGGCAGATGATTTGGTAAATGGGGTTCATGGTGAAATCCTTTAGCTTGAGTGGGGGAAAAAGGCCGTTAGTGAATAAAATGGCATGTTATTTGACAGCTTATACGTTGTACTGTACTCTAACATCAGTTCGTGCTGGTTCGGTCCGACGGCGGGAACATTCAAAAATTTTCGGACCTCGCGATCGTATCGCGACCAGATCCTCTTTGGGACGGACTTCCTACCTAATTCTGTTTCCCTCGTTTTTCTGAACCCGTGTAGATACGATCCTTGTAACAAAAGGAATAGTGTTATGTCTGCAACTGCGTTGTCTCAGTTTGGTGCGCTTGGTGTGTCCGAGCGTCTTGTTGAAGCGTTATCCAGGGCCGGGTTACATGAACCGACCCCCATTCAAACTCAGGCCATTCCCCCCGGCTTAGAAGGGCGGGATGTATTGGGGTGTGCACAAACCGGAACCGGGAAAACGGCGGCCTTTGTCATTCCAATGATTGAGCGTCTGGCTGTCGGCCCTAAAGGCCATCCTCGTGGGCTTATTTTAGCTCCTACGCGGGAATTAGCCTTTCAAATTCAAGGGACGGTTGATAAGCTTGGCCGCTCCTTAGGGATTTATTCGACGACCGTGGTGGGCGGGGCTGATATGCAAGCCCAGGTTAGAGGATTACGTCAGCGTCCCGATATCATTATTGCCACGCCTGGTCGGCTATTGGATCACATGTGGCAAGGGACAATCTTGTTTACGAAGCTCAGCATTGTCGTGTTGGATGAAGCTGATCGTATGTTGGATATGGGGTTTGCGCCTCAATTGAATCAAATTATTGAGGCCTTGCCGGACGTGAGACAGACGTTGCTCTTCTCTGCCACGATGCCAGATAACTTAGATGACCTGGCGCGCATGTCCTTGAAAGACCCGGTTAAAGCCCTGGTGGCAAAATCTGCTACCCCGGCTGAAGGGGTGACGCATACTGTGCATCACACCAGCAATTCTGAAAAAACCTCACTCTTAGTTTCCATTCTGAAAGAAACAGAAGGCTCCGTGTTGATCTTTACCCGGACGAAACATCGGGCTGACCGGATTGGGGAAACCTTAGAAAAAGTTGGGTGCAGCGTGGCCGTCTTGCATTCAGGACGGCGCCTCCCACAACGTCGAGCGGCCCTTGAAGGGTTTCGTCGTGGGCGTTTCGAAGTGTTGGTGGCGACCGATATCGCTGCGCGTGGGCTGGATGTGGATAATATCCGCCACGTGATTAATTATGATTTGCCGACGGTGCCGGAAGATTATGTGCATCGGATTGGTCGAACCGCACGGATGAAGGCGACGGGCTGGGCCACGAGTTTTGTGACGGGTGACGATAATCGGTCTTTGCGGATGATTGAAAAATTATTAGGGAAAGCGGTGCCTTGCGCGCCGGGTAGTCGGGCTCCTTCTGTGAGTCACGCTGCGACTCGGGCTCCGCGTTCGGGTTATGGCAATAATAACGCTCCTCGCGGGCCACGACCGGGTTTGGCAAATAGTAACGGTCCTAGAGGCCCGCAGTCAGATCGTCCAGGACGAAACCCATCAGGTGGTCGTCCGCGTTCGACTTCCTATTCGTTTTAACCTAGAAAAAGCAGTTGGGCGCGAAAAAGCTGTGTAAACTATTTATGTGCATAGGGAATTTCTACAACTCGAGGTCACCTTACGGGTGATGAGAGATTGTTGAAATTTCCTAGGTGCGTGAAGAGGTTGAGCAGACTTTCGTGATCCAACTGCTGTTTTTAGGTTTAAGGGTGTCGAAGAAAAAAGGCTTCTGCTAAGGATCCCTTTCTTCATCACTTCATCGGTGGGACTGGTCAATTTGAGCCATCCTTTTTTTCTCCACTTCAGAATGTTCTGATTCTTCCAAACCCAAGCTTTTCTGCAATCGATGCGTTGCCAGAATGACTATTGGCTTAACCGACCCCGATTGTGGGTTCGGCCCGCCGTTTATAGAGCACCAGAAGATCGCGAATTGATACTACTCCCGTAATTGTTTTTCCCTCTCGAACGACTAAATGGCGAAGGCCTTCATTCGTCATCATCTCCTAGGCCACCCCAGGACTTTGGTGAGACTCGATAGTGACAAAAGGCGTGGTCATAATGTTCCCCTCGGTCATCGATGTGAAATCGTTTGATTCAGTCACGCCTTTTCGAACAATATCCGTATCTGTCAGAATTCCCACGAATGGCGTGAGATCTTTTCCTATTCGGTTGGAAAAATTTCCAGAAAGAGTAACGAATCCGACTTTCTTCCTATGATAGACTCCCCCCATGAAACGATGGGTAATTCGTGCGGGTAGCCTACTCCTCCTTATTGGATTGGGTGTCTTATTTAAAGTGTATGTCTTGACACCCGATCCAATTCCCGTGTCCGTGGTGACAGTCGAACGTGGGCGAGTGGAAGCGACCATCACCAATTCACGGGCCGGCACCGTTAAAGCTCGGCAACGAGCCAAATTGTCTCCAGAAATTGGAGGCCGTGTTGCGAAGATTCTGTATCGGAAAGGCGATCATGTGCGTGCCGGTGATGTGCTGCTTCGCTTGCAGGATGATTCCCAACAAGCTGCCGTCCAGATGGCGGAACGGGAGTTGGCTGTGGTCCAAGTGAAACGAGAACGAGCCTGTTTGGAGGCGGCCCGTGCAGAACGGGAGTTTTTGCGACATCAGCAATTGAAGGAACGTGATCTGATATCCACCGACTTGCTTGATAAGTATGAAAATTTGGCGCAAATCACCCAAGTCTCGTGCAAACAAACCCAAGCCGAAATTTCTCGCGCTCGTTCGGCCATTATCGAGGCCAAAGCAGAATTGGAAAAAACGGTCTTGCGCGCCCCTTTTAATGGCGTGGTTGCGGATTTAGATATTGAGGTCGGGGAATGGACAACACCTTCACCCCCGGCGTTGCCTATTCCGCCTGTGTTGGATCTCATTGATCCTTCCTCCATTTATATCAGCGCGCCCATGGATGAAGTGGACTCTGCAAAAATTAAACTGGGCCAACCGGTGCGTATCACCCTTGATCCGTTTCCTGGGCAGCAGTATGAGGGGCATGTTCGGCACATTGCCCCGTTTGTCTTGGATGTGGAGGAACAAAACCGAACGGTTGAAATTGAGGTGGAGTTGGTTGATCAAGCATTTGCGTCGACCTTACTGCCCGGGACTTCGGCTGATGTGGAAGTCATTCTCTCGGTGAAAAACCAGGTGTTGCGCATTCCGCCATCCACGCTTTTTGAGGACAATAAGGCCTTTGTCGTCGAGAGGGGGATGCTTTCTACCCGGACTGTCGATATTGGCATGAGAAATTGGGATTTTGTGGAAGTCCTCGGCGGGCTTTCCGAAGGCGATCACGTTGTGACGTCTCTTGATCAGGAAGAGTTGGTCGAGGGAGCCCGGGTGGTGTTGCGCGCCTCTTCTGAAACGCGGTGATTGCACTTCAACACATTGCTAAAGTGTATGAGGTTGGGGGACAGCCTATCTATGCCCTGCGGGATTTGAATGAGGATATCGGGTCGGGAGAGTATGTGGCCATTGTGGGGCCGTCGGGATCCGGCAAATCGACCTTGCTCAATGTTATTGGATGTTTACTCCGGCCTAGTAAGGGAGCCTACCTCTTTAATGGCGAAGACGTCAGTCAGTTTGATGACCAGGCGCTCAGTCATGTCCGTCAACACCAGATTGGGTTTATCTTTCAATCCTTCCATCTTGTCCCCCGTTTGACCGCTCTGGGAAATGTCGCTTTGCCCATGGTGTTTGCGGGCATACCTTCTTCGGAACGACAGATTCGCGCGCAAGAAGCGCTTGACGCTGTAGGCTTGTCGGATCGTGCGGATCACCGTCCCAATCAACTCTCGGTTGGACAACGCCAACGAGTCGTGATTGCTCGAGCCATTATTATGCAACCCTTGCTCTTGTTGGCAGATGAACCTACGGGTAACTTAGACACGCATTCGGGCCAACAAATTATGGAACTTTTGGAATCCCTTAATGCCAAAGGGCTAACCATGCTGGTGGTGACGCATGATCCTAAGGTCGCTCGACGAGCCAATCGGGTGATTGTTCTGGCTGATGGTCAAATTGTGAAACGGATCAAGGGAGAAGAGCTGACGTCCGGCTCCGCACCATTTTTTTGATTCTTCTTGGAAGCGAAAGGAATGTCACAGGGATAGACGATGTTGATAGATTTGATCTCGTTAGCCTGGTCGGCGTTGGTGGGGCATCGATTGCGAACCATACTCAGTGTGGTCGGCGTGGCTGTGGGTATTGCGGCGGTGGTGGCCTTGACCGCGTTAGGCGAGGGAGCCCGTCATTATGTGATTCAGGAATTTACCTCCATCGGTAGTAATCTGCTGTCCGTGCTTCCTGGAAAAACGGAAACAACCGGGGCCATGCCAGGGATAGGAGGCGTGCCCAATGATCTCACCTTGCAGGATTTGTTGGCCTTGAGGCGGCAGATTCATTCCGCGCAATACATTGTGCCGGTATCAATGGGAACCGAAACCGTGAGCCATGGTGAACGTCGACGGCAGGTGGCCGTAATAGGAAGCTCCCCAGAATTTTTGGATGCCCGGGAACTCCGTCTCGCGCAGGGGCAATTTCTTCCCCCGGGTGATGTAGAACGTGGCGCTCCCGTTGTGGTGTTAGGACATATCACCGCTCGAGAGTTATTCCCGGGGGAGCAACCATTAGGACAAGTGGTACGGGTAGGGGAATGGCGAATGCGCGTCATTGGTGTGTTAGCTGAGATCGGGACGCAATTGGGTGTCAAAATGGATGAAGTGGTCATTGTTCCCGTGGCGACGGGGATGAAGATGTTTAACCGGTCGTCACTTTTTCGAATCTTAGTGAAAGTGCGATCACCCAAAGATCTGGACGGTGCGTGCGAACAAGTCATTTCTATCCTCACACAACGGCATGATGAGGAAGATGTGACCTGCATAACCCAAAAGGCGGTGATTGCGACATTTTCTTCGATTCTTCAAACGCTGACGTTGGTGCTCGTGGCCATTGGCGCAATTTCTTTAACCGTGGCCGGTATTGGAGTCATGAATGTGATGTTGGTGACGGTGTCGGAACGGACAGAGGAAATCGGTTTGCTTCGGGCATTAGGCGCGACGCACGGTCAAATATTATCCGTGTTTCTTCTTGAAGCGGTGATGCTGGCAGGCCTGGGTGGATTAGTGGGTTTACTTGTGGGATTGGGAGGGGTCCATCTTTTAACCTGGATGTATCCGGCTGTTCCAGCCGCAGCTCCAGTATGGGCGATAGGGGCGGCCTTAGGGGTGGCCATGATTTTGGGTGGGATCTTTGGTGTGGTGCCAGCTCAACGTGCTGCCAAGCTTGACCCCATTATGGCCTTGCAGCGGCGGTGACAATGACGGTTATGGATCTCATACGATTTGCGGGGGGAGCGGTGTGGGCTCATCGCCTTCGGTCCGTCCTTTCCCTACTCGGAATTGCGATTGGCGTGGGAGCGGTCATCCTTTTAACGGCTATCGGAGAGGGGACCCGTTATTTTGTGTTAGCGCAGTTCACGCAGTTTGGCACCAATATCTTGGCGATCAATCCTGGTAAAACCAAAACGCTGGGCATGCCAGGCGTATTGGGTGGCACGACCCATAAACTCACCTTAGAAGATGCCGACGCGCTATCTCGTATTCCAGGTGTTGAAGCTGTGGTGCCTATGGCGATGGGGATGGGACGGGTTGAAGCAGAGGGACGAGGGAGGAGTGTCAATGTGCTTGGGGTGACGGCTGCCATGCCGACTGTCTGGCGATTTGCGATTGGCCAAGGGGAGTTTCTGCCAGCAGGAGATCTGAACCGGGCGACCTCGGTGGCGGTTCTAGGCCCAAAAATGAAACGTGAACTATTCGGAGATCGCAATCCCTTAGGAGCCATTATTCGAATTGCCGGCTATCGTTTTCGTGTCATTGGGGTGATGGAACCCAAAGGGCAAGTTCTAGGATACGATTTAGATGATGCGGTGTATGTTCCGGTTGCGAATGCCATGCGAATGTTTAACCTGGATGAATTAATGGAAGTGGATGTGGCGTATCAATCCGCGACGATGGTGGATCGGGTGGTAGGGGCGGTTCGGCAGATCTTGATTGACCGTCACCATGGGACGGAAGACTTTTCCATCACGACCCAGGCGGCGATGTTGGAGTCGCTCGATGAGATCATGCGGATTGTCACATTGGCCGCAGTTGGGATCGCCGGGATTTCTCTCGTGGTCGGAGCGCTGGGCATTGTGACGATGATGTGGATTTCCGTGGGCGAACGCATGTCGGAAATTGGGCTCTTGCGCGCAATGGGTGCTCTGCCTCGACAAATTTTTCTGATTTTTATCGTAGAATCCGTGATGCTGTCTGTGCTGGGTGGGGCTCTCGGAGTCTGTTTGGGAATGTTAGGAGCCTTTGCCCTAACGCTGGTTCTGCCAGGTTTGCCCGTCTTCGTTGATGAACAATATTTGGTCTTGGCCTTGTTGGTGGCTATAGGAACCGGCTTGTTATCCGGGGTAGGGCCTGCTCGTCGAGCCATTCGCATTGATCCTGTTGAAGCGCTTCATGCAGAGTAAACGTGGGCAGTATATCCAACTGCCACCGCTGAACTATTTTTGATTTTACCATTCGGCAATTTCAATTTTTCATGGCTGTGCTGGCCCGATTTTGGCTAGAGTGACGCGCCGAACTCCATGATTTAAGTTGGCCTTGATATTCGCTTGGTCAATAACCTCAAATGTATTCAGTAATAACCCGGAGAAGCAGGAATACTGTTTGGGTAACCGATTTATCCCCTCGTCTGTAATTTGATAGGTCCACCCGGGTCGGCCGCCGTTACTTTTTGCTGGGTGGATTTCTTGATTAAACCCTTTTGCTCTAAACCCGCCATATGTTGGTTCACCGCCGTTCTGGAAATTTCCAGTCTGGTGACCAGGTCATCTATAGTAAAACCCGACTTATGTTGTTGGAGAAGCGTGAGAACTTGATGCTGGCGTGATTCAAATTGCTGGAACA
>QJYE01000203.1 GCA_003235785.1 Nitrospirota bacterium | reverse complement strand
CCAACTTAGATAAGGCACAAATCCGAACCTTGGCTGATGGGCGAATTTATACGGCTGATTTGGCCAAAGCCGAAGGGTTGATTGATGAAATTGGCTATTTAGATGAGGCGATTGAGCGTGCCCAGGAGCATGCTCAGATTACGGATGCCAAAGTGGTGACCTATACACGCTCTAAAGGCATCGATCACACGATCTATTCCCAATTCAGTTCTCCTCGGATTGGAGAGTTGGGATTTCCTCCGATGAATACCAACATATTACTTAATGTTGTCAGTGGCGGGCCCCCTCAAATGATGTATATGTGGCTACCGTAATTCGTCAATAAAAGTACATTTTCACATGGCCTATTTTTCATTCAGACCACGCCTTGCTCATGACCGAACTGTCGTGCGGTCTATCTGTCTGGGGCTTGTCTGCATGCTGGCTATGGCTTGCCATAAAGCTCCAGGAACGGCAAGAGATCAACTTATTTATATTTCTGAAGAAAAAGAAATCGCCTTGGGCCTTACGGCTTTTCGAGAAGTCTTAAAAAGTGCTCCATTAAGCAAAGACCCCGAAGTCACCCTGATGGTCAATCGCGTCGGCCAACGAATTGCCAAAGCCGCAAATAAACCAGAATATGTGTGGGAATTTGTCGTAATTGATGATCCAGACCAGATCAATGCGTTCGCCTTACCAGGAGGGAAAGTGGCCATCTTTTCGGGAATTTTGCAATATACGCAAACCGAAGCCGGCTTGGCGACGGTCATGGCGCATGAAGTCGCGCATGCCCTCCAGCGTCATGGTGCGGAACGCTATAGTCGAGGAATCCTGGAACAGATTGGACAAATTGGAGCCTTAGCCGGGGCGGCAGCCGGCGGGGTTGATCCCGGCGTCGCGATTGGAGCCATGAGTGCCTATGGGGTTGGCGTCGCCTTACCAAATTCTCGCGGCCAGGAAACTGAAGCCGATTTCATTGGCTTACAATTAATGGCCAAAGCCGGCTATGACCCCCATGAAGCGGTCCCATTTTGGGAACGCATGAGTGGTTGCCCACGCAAGATGATTGGCAAGTTTTGTTTCCGGAGCCAAAATGCGATACCAGAATTTTTGTCCACCCATCCTTCTGATGTCACACGAATCAATCAAATTGAGGCGTGGATTCCGCAGGCCATGAGATTTTATCGACCAGAACCCATAGAGAACACGAAACCGTCTATTCTTCAATAACCGTAATTTTTTGAGATTATTCTATGCCTCGTCGAAATGATATTCATCGAATTTTTTTAATTGGAGCCGGTCCCATTGTCATCGGACAGGGCTGTGAGTTTGATTATTCCGGGACGCAAGCCTGCCGTGCCTTAAAGGAAGAAGGCTATGAAGTCATCCTCTTGAATAGTAACCCGGCCACCATTATGACCGACCCTGACCTGGCTGACCGAACCTATGTGGAACCCATCACCGCGGAAGTAGTTGAAGCTATTTTCGAACGAGACCGCCCTGATGCGTTATTGCCCACCATGGGGGGGCAAACGGCGTTGAATGTGACCGTGGAACTGGTGAAACGGGGGATATTGGAAAAATACGGGGTCATCTTGCTTGGAGCCTCCTATGCTTCCATTCAAAAGGCCGAGGATCGAGATCTCTTTAAACAAGCCATTACACGGATCGGTCTGCAGGTAGCTGAAAGTGGCTCGATTCGTTCACGGGAAGAAGCCCTGCAACTGATTGAAACCATAGGATTCCCCGCCATTGTCCGGCCCTCCTTTACATTGGGTGGGGCAGGGGGGAATATTGCTTACAACCGTGAGGAGTATGATCGGTATATTGATTGGGCATTGATGACCAGTCCCGTTGGCCAGGTGCTGGTTGAGCAATCGCTATTAGGATGGAAAGAATATGAATTAGAAGTCATGCGGGATTCAAAAGACAATGTGGTCATTGTCTGTCCCATTGAGAACCTGGATCCCATGGGTGTGCATACGGGCGACAGTATTACCGTCGCGCCCGCAATGACCTTATCGGATAAAGAATATCAATTTATGCGCGATGCTGCGCTACTCATCATTCGTGAAATTGGCGTAGAAACCGGCGGATCGAATATTCAATTTGCCGTCAATCCGGATACCGGCGAATTAATGGTCATTGAGATGAATCCCCGCGTGTCCCGAAGTTCCGCCTTAGCCTCAAAAGCCACGGGGTTTCCCATTGCAAAAATTGCTGCCAAATTGGCGGTCGGCTATACCCTTGATGAAATCCCTAACGATATTACCCAAGTCACAAAAGCCTGCTTTGAACCCACGATTGATTATGTCGTCGTGAAAATTCCACGGTTTACCTTTGAGAAATTTGAAGGGATTAATCGCACGCTCACGACCCACATGAAATCGGTTGGGGAAGCCATGGCCTTAGGGGGCACGTTTAAAGAAGCCCTACAAAAGGCCATTCGCTCGCTTGAGACGGATCGCTATGGGTTGGTGTCGTTACATGGACTGGATGGCAAAGAAAAACCCTTGTCGGTCCAGGACCCACTCTTCGACACGATTCAAAATGCCATTCGCATACCAACGGCTGATCGGCTTTGGCACATTGCAGATGCGTTCAGGGTCGGCATGTCTATTGACGACGTCCATCAACGGACTCAAATTGATCGGTGGTTTTTAGATGAAATCTTACAGATCGTCAATTTTGAAGCTGAATGGGTAAAGGCCTGTCAATCCTATTTAGGTACCGGAACCAAGACAGAGACGACCCCAATGAGGCTCCCGGATGAACTGTGCTCCCGACTCCATCACGCGAAGAAAATTGGGTTTTCCGATCAACGCCTGGGAGAATTGATCGGGCGTTCCGAAGATTGGGTTCGTCATGCACGCAACAAGGAACCTGTTGGTCACACGACGGTGTTTAAACGGGTCGATACCTGTGGCGGTGAATTTGAAGCTCACACCCCCTATTTATATTCTTCGTCCGGGACACACTGTGAAGCTCGAGCAACCCGGCAGCGAAAAATCATGATCCTTGGGGGAGGGCCTAATCGCATTGGGCAAGGCATTGAATTTGACTATTGCTGTGTTCATGCGTCGATGGCTCTCAAGGAAGAAGGTATTGAAAGCATCATGGTCAATTGCAATCCGGAAACGGTCAGTACGGATTATGATATCTCCGATCGACTCTACTTCGAACCTTTGACGAAAGAAGAGGTCTTGCGAATTATTGAGATCGAGCAGCCTGAAGGGATTATCGTACAA
>QJYE01000468.1 GCA_003235785.1 Nitrospirota bacterium | reverse complement strand
ATTCTTGCCGCCTTTCCCTTCGTTTTCGTCATCATCATCCTCATCATTTCTCTCCTCAAATCATTCCAGGAAGAAGTCCGCAGGTAGGCTTTGCTCGATTCTTAATCTTAGAAAATTGCGAGGATGCAGAGGTACGATAGATGTTGGGACGAACTCCGGCATTTTTAAGGATTTTCATTAGAGTGCCAATAATTTAAAGGTGAAATGATATGGCGATAGAAACGCTGGTGGGATTACAGGTTGTCGATGAAGAAGAATATCAAATGTTTAGAGACGAGATGATGCCAATTCTTAAAAGCTATGGCGGGGGCTTTATCTACGATTTCAAGGTTTCGGAAGTTCTCAAGTCTCAAACTGAGGCCCCAATCAACCGGGTTTTTACCATTTCCTTTCCGAGCCAAGACTCGCGGGATTTATTCTTTTCAAACGATGAGTACCTCAAGGTCAGGCAAAAGCATTTTGAGAAGTCGGTTACGAATACCACGATCATCGCAACCTATGAACGATAAGAACGCTCATCCTTCATCGCCTCACGCTTTCTCAACCAAGAAAACAACTCCGCAAAACCTATACCCCCTTATCAACTTTTTCTATTTTTCTCTCAAACTTGTCTTACTCTCAAAATTTTTACTTTTTTCTGTAGCTTTATTTCACGTTTCCCGTTACTCTTGTTCAAGCTTTCCAGTTTACGCTGTCCACTCTTGATGAACAGGCCTGTTCTGGAATTGAAAGATATCTAATAGGTAAAAGGAGCTCCGATGTCTGAACAAGATCCCACCCCACCACACATTACGACGACCGAAACCATGCTCCGGTTTTATGTCTTTCTTGGTCAATATATTGATCGTTGCTTAGATGAAGAACACCGGCGTTCGCTTCCCGAACAGGAGTTTCAGCAACATTTGGCCACCACGCATGACCAAGTTGTTGATTTATTGGCCACCAACCGTGTGGTGAAAGATAAAGCTGAAGCCGAATTTCAGCATGTCACCAGCATGTGCCAGGATTACCTTAAGCAAACAGTCAATGGGGAAGCTCAACAGGTTCTACAGAAAGAACGGGAAATCCTTCGAGTGAAGATGTTGGCATTGAGCGATTTGTTGGCCGTCTTCCGGTCGGTTTAACTTCCCCAACCTTCTTCTTCTCGCCTTCTTCCGGCCTCCAGATTGACCGACAAAAAAATCGTGTGGTAACGTCGATGTTCGGCTTTTCCCTAGGGAATACAGAATCCCCCTGCGTTGAAAATAAAGGAGCCTGCCCCATTTCTCTGGTATGCATGGATATGGCTGATTCAGTAGCTGAACATATTGCGGCATTAGATGATGAGGATTGGGGTATCCGTGAGGATGCGGCAGTCGCCCTAGGCCAATTTGACGATCCGCGTAGCATCCAACCGCTAATTCGCTTGCTTCGAGACTCAGATCGTGCCGTTCGGGAAGCAGCAGCAGCCTCGTTGACTGCTCTTGGGCAACCGGCGGTCCAGTCTTTAGGGTTTTGTCTCCAGGATCAAAATCTCCAAGTCCAGGAAGCTGCGGCCTCTATTCTTGCGACCATTGCCGATGACCAGGTCTTCGAGCCCTTGTTAGCAGCCCTTCTGAATCCCAATTGGATTGTGCGCATGTCAGCCGCAAAAGGACTGACCCGCCTGAAGAATCCTCGTTCCATTGAGACATTGATTGTCCTCCTCCAAGATAAAGTCCCTGCCGTCCGTGATGAAGCCTGCCGCGCGATCCAAGCCATAGGGGAAGCCAGCATTCCTCCCCTTCTTAAGGGATTGCAAGATCCTAATTGGAGAATTCGTTTGCGTGCGGTTGAAGCGTTGACGCTCTTAAAACCTCAGGCGGCTGTGGCGCCCTTAATGAATCTGGTCGCACACGATTCCGACTCCGCCGTCAGACAGGATGCCGTCCGAGCCTTAGGACAGATTGGTGATGCCCATGCCATTCCCCTGTTATTGGATTCGCTCACCACACCTTCCTTGCAACTGAAAGCGATTGAAGCGTTAGGGAACTTGCGAGCCGTGGAAGCCCTTTCCCCCTTGATGGACCTGGTGAGCTCCCTTCCTGCCGATGCCTATGAAGACCGCATGGAGGGCTGCACCGACCCCAAATTCAAAGAAGACCTTCCCCCTTTGGAGGCCGCAGTCAAGGCTCTCGCCAACATTGGCGATCCCCGGGCGGTCCCGGTTCTGATGCAGGCTTTGCACAGCACCTTGCTTCGTCAAGAAGCTGCAGAAGCCTTAACGCACTTTGGTGCAGCCGCCAAAACGCCCTTATTGCAACTGTTGAAAACCACAAAGAATGACAATCTGCGTCGGCATGTGTTGGAATCCCTTTCGTGCCTCGGATGGCGACCAGGACAAATTCGCCTCTAACCACCAACCGATTGAAGATTAATGCCAAGAGAAACATTCGAAACTATCATTTCTGAGCTGGATCACGAGGAAGACTGGCGGCGCATGCGCGCCACGTCTACCTGCATGAAAGGTGGCCCAAAAGCCGTCGAAGCCATTATTCATGCGATTGGTCAGGGAACCACGCATTATAAAATCGAAGCGATCAGGATGCTGGCACGACTGGGTGATCCTCGAGCCGGCCTTGCTCTGGCGGGCCTCATGAAAGACGAGGACGACCAGGTTCGTCAGGCCACCATGGATGCGCTCGAACACCTGGCAGGTGTCCTGGACGAACCGACGGCAGCCGCGCTGTTGGAACATTTAACGGACGACCGTATTCAAAAACGCGTCACGGCATTATTAGGGGTGATTCCCACGTCTATCGGGCCACTGTCCGAACGACTGAAGGATCCCGATGAATCCATACGCATACGCGCCGCCGAAATTTTGGCCCATTTACTGGACCCTCGGTCGGCCGATGCCTTCGTGGATGCCATGTCAGATCCTCAGCTTCGTGATCTGGCCACCGACACCTTGCGCAAACTCGGTGCGATCCGGGATCGCATTGAACAACTCCTTGACGATTTACGAGCCGTGGAAGAATCGGAATTAAAGGAAGGGGTTCGACAAGAAACCGTCATCCAACTTCATCGCATTGGACGACCAGCTGTCGAAATTCTGTTGGAATATTTGGAGGATGACGACTGGATCGTGCGAGAAGCCGCTGCTGACACCTTAGGTAAAATTGGCGATGTCCGGGCCGTCGAGCCCTTGATGGACCGCCTGCGGTCGGACAAGGACACCGGCGTGAAGGAGCATGCGCTTAAATCCTTGGGGCTTATTGGTGATGCCAGGCCCGTCGAGTTGTATGTCGAGGTCATTCCTATCCGTCCTCTTCGCATTTTGGCCGTGGAAGCGTTAGAAAAAGTCAAAGATGTCGAAGTATTACGTCCTCATATCGAACTCTTTAAACGATTAAAAACCGATCGCGATGGACTCATTTCCTATAATTCGGGGGTTATCCTTGACAAACTGGAAGCCGCCACTGCACAAAGGGAAATGGATGAAGAAGCTTGGGCTGGAAAGGAGACTGCATGACGGAACAGAATCAAGTCGATCCCTTGTTGTCGGCTCTTCGGGATGACAACGAAGCGTTACGGGATCATGCCGCCTCTCGCTTGGGAGAAGTTGGGTCGGAGGCGATCCCGAAGCTGATAGAAATGTTTTTGGAAGATGATTGTGTGATTCGGGAGGCTGCCACCAGTGCGTTGGTAAAAATTGGAGAACCAGCCATTGATCCCCTGATCGAAGCCCTCAAAGAGGACGAAGAATGGTCGGTCCGGGAACAGGCGGCCAGTGCTTTGGGGAAATTGCGTGCGCACAAGTCTGTGGAACCCCTCGTTCATGCCTTGCGCCATGATAAGGACGGTGGAGTGAAGACTGCGGCCATTTGGGCGCTGGAACGCATAGGGCACCCTGACGCCGTGCCTGGCTTAATCGATGCCCTCATGGATGCCACTCTTCGGGAAGATGCGGCCCGAGTATTAAAAAAACTTGGAGATTCGCGGGCCACCACGGCCTTAGTCGAAGGACTCCATGCCTCAAATTGGATTGTGCGCCGACATGCGGCGGAGGCATTGGGAAAAATTGGCGACCCTGAAGCATTGGATCCACTCATTGAGGCCTTGGCTGATGAAGACTGGTTAGTTCGCCGCAACGCGGCCGAATCACTCGCACGTTTAAAAAATAATCGGGCCGTCGATTCCTTGGTTCCCTTGCTGGAAGATGAGAATGAGATGGTGCGTGATACCGTAGAGGGCGCGCTCTCCAGCTTGGGCTGGACGCCGGGTTCTTCGAAATAGGAACCATTTTATTTAGATTTTTTGATTTGTTCACTTTATACCTGAGGATACATCATTATTATGGCAAATGAAGCACCAGCAAAACTCATCTCCATCGGTCCGAAATCTGGCACAAAAAAGGATGGCTTTAATCTTGTGACCGAAAAAGTCACGATGATCAATCTCGAGACCAACCAAATCGAAGTGGAGTTGTTGGCCTACGACGGGAAAACCGTCCTTTTGGACGTCGGAGAAGAAGCGATTGAGGATTTACACAAAATTAAAATTGGCGACGGGGCCACACTTCGAGTCGTTGAAGAAGACGGCAAACGTATCGTCAAAAGTTTTCGTATTCGCTCGAAAGACCCCAATGTTGCGGCGGCCGATGCGGCCCTGCTGGATCTGAGCGATACGCATTGGCTGAACCGCAAGCATGCCATTGAAGTGCTTGGAGAGCTTCGTGTCGAAGCAGCCGTAAAGCCGTTGGTGGAAATGCTGAGCGATGAAGTTGGTGATGTCCGTCAGCGTGCCTATGAAGCGCTCATTAAAATTGGAGCACCATGCGTGCTTGACGTCGTGCCACTGTTAGTGGAAGAAGAAGATGACCTTCGACAGTCCGCCACGGAAATTTTGAGAAAAATCGGCAAGCCGGCGGTCGAGCCATTGGCACAGGCATTAGGTGAAGCTGACGAACGCTTGCAAAAACGTATCATGAAAGTGTTGGATCGGATGGGCTATAAACGGAAGTAGAAACTCGCGAGCCCCCTGCTCGCCTAACTCTGCTTCAGGGGGTTTGTTCCAGCCGGTTTTCGACCGACCGAGACATAATAAAATCCCTGTTCGGCCATTCGTTGAGGTTCGTAGACATTTCTCAGGTCAATAAAAATGCGGGATTTGACCTTGGAGCCAATTTGTTCAAAATCGAGATTGCGGAATAAATTCCATTCAGTGACTAAGACCACAGCATCAGCTCCCTCCACAGCATGATACGCATCCCGACAGGGAATGAGCTTTGGGTTCTCTCGCATCGAAGCTTCTAAGGCCTCTGGATCATAAGCTCGTACGGCACATCCTTGCTCCATCAGCTGTCTCGCAATAGATAACGCCGGGGAATCTCGAATGTCATCAGTATTCGGTTTAAAAGCCAATCCTAAAAGGGCAATCGTTTTTCCCTGAAGCTCTCCCACAGCTTCACGAATCTTCTCTACCATCCTCACCTTCTGCTCTTCATTAATTTTTCTTGTTGCTTGGGCCAGCACCATTTCATAGCCGGCTTCTGATCCAATGTTAATGAGGGCTGCGGTATCTTTCCCAAAACACGAGCCTCCATACCCTGGACCAGCATGTAAAAATTTTGACCCAATCCGTTTATCCAAGCCCATCCCTTTCGAAACCATCTGTACATCGGCACCCACCATTTCACAGAGATTGGCCATTTCATTAATAAAGGAGATTTTGGTGGCTAAAAACACGTTTGACGCATACTTGATAACTTCCGCTGTCCGAATGTCGGTCACGACAATAGGGGTTTCAATTAAATACAGCGGTCGATATAAATCTTTCATAATCGCCACGGCCTCAGGACTGTCCGCTCCAATCACAACCCGATTCGGTCGCATGAAATCCTCAAGGGCGGACCCTTCGCGAAGAAACTCAGGGTTGGAGACCACCGAAAAATTAATAGGACTAGTTTGATTCTTGGTAATAATATCCCGAACACGATCTGCCGTTCCCACAGGTACCGTCGATTTGTTGACCACAATTTTAAAGCCCGTCATGCGAGTCCCAATACTTTTGGCGACCTCCTCCACAAATGAAAGATCGGCAGACCCATCCGGGCGGGAAGGGGTTCCCACAGCAATAAAGATGACGAGAGCCTCATCCACAGCTTTATGCAAATCGCTGGTAAAACGTAGGCGCCCTGCGGTCACATTTTTTGTGACAAGCTCAGCTAACCCTGGTTCATAAAATGGCACTTGGCCTTTTTCTAAAGAAGCAATCCGGCCCTCGTCTCTGTCCATACACAGCACATTGAGGCCAAATTCCGCAAAACAGGCCCCTGTGACCAGCCCTACATATCCGGTACCGATAACACTGATGTACATGTTCTCTTTCTCCCTAGATTAACGATTTCATTCCTTTATTTTTTTCGGATTCTGCCCGATCTATCTTAAGAACCAGGATAAGTATATCTCATGGTCACCTGGCTTGACAGGCTATAGGGTGCCCACTAGAATCAAACAAAACTTCTCCAGAGCGGGAATAGCTCAGTGGTAGAGCATCGCCTTGCCAAGGCGAGGGTCGGGGGTTCAAATCCCCTTTCCCGCTCCAATTTCCTCATCATCTTCAGCCACAGTTTTTCACTCCAAGAATATTCTCATTTGTTCCTCATCTTCATCTTCCTTTTTGTTTCTGGCTTCACAATCCCCCAACCGAATGGCTGAAGAGCTTGAAGGGTTAGTAGGCTAACGGGAAAAATTAACCGGCTTCATCAATTCTGAAACTTTATCACAAAAAATACCTCCAGCCATCACAAAAAACTACAGTCCTCAAACCCTTACCGATATTTTTCAACGCTCTAAAGAAAGGGAAAAATCTGTAAGTGAGAACCGAAGATTTTCCATTCCCTGGAAGAGTTATCGTCCGTTTCCCACCAGAAAAAATGGTGCCCAGGCATAAGGATGTGCAAAATACTGGGACTTCGACTCTTTTGTCCGGTCCATCACGGCTAGCATCCCTTGTTGCAGAGCTGAACTTTTTGAAGGCGCCTTCTCTTGGGCAATAAGCCGAAAAATCTCTGTCATGAGGATTTCAGTCGCGTAATCATCAACGCTCCAATGTGAGACTAGAAGAGCTTTCGCTCCTGCAAAAAAGAAGGCCCGCGCCAGCCCGGTCAAACCCTGTCCACTGCCATCACCTCCAGCCGTGTTGCAAGCCGACAAAATCACCCACTCGACCTGAGGAAGCTGAAAGTCAAGAATCTCACTCATGGTCAACAGCCCGTTATCCTCGGGGACTCGAACTTCCGGGATCGTCAACACTAAAGCAGGCTCTGTTAATCCAGAGAGTTGCCCCGCCAAAAGTCCATGAGTCGCAAAGGAAATCACTGGGGTGGAACCTAATCGACCTTCTTTTAGTAAATGCCGAACCTGAGCCTCTGTGGCATGTTCTCGAAGAAACACATGAGTGGTAGGATCCACGCCCAAAGTCTGAGCAATAGCCATTAATTCCCGACGGGTACCCGGAAGGGCGTTCATCATACGAAGTTGGTCGAAACGAATCTTGGATTCTTGTGCTTCCACCATAATTCCTCCGCGCTTCCGTCCACTACCAGAAAAGGTGGGATCGCCAAACCCCAAAAATCCTTCACCGCTTTTTGAGGATGCCCTGGCCGATTGCCGCAATAGCTTGAAAGCAGAGGCCGATGGCACCACAGTGAGAGAATGGTCTTTTATTAACCACTCGATTTCCCTGTAGAGGGTAATGTCCGAATCGTTCTGGAACCGATCTGTGGATGATAATTGGGATAGCCGTTCATAGGCCGACCCCTTGGCCTCAGGAATGAGCACTCCAAAAGGCAAGGGAAGCAAGTTTTCATCAGGGATAATAATAAGATGCTGCACGTCCTTGAGAGAGGATTCCACTGGTTTGAAAAGCCATTGGTATAATTGATGAGCGCCTTTCACCTCAAAGGGCCGTTGCTGAGAAACGAGACTCGCACGGATCTGTTTTACGAGATCGACCACATCTTTTTTGGCAATGGGAGCGGTATGCCAAACTGGAGGCTGGCCGGCTCGGAGAACCCAAATCTGCAAAACTTGCTCCCACACATAGAAACTTACCAATGCCTCTCCAGGTTCCAGCAGTTCTTGCACAGAAGGAAGGTCGAGGGGTTTGGGAAAAGCCAGGTCGGCATATTTAGGAAAACTGGCTTCAAGTTTGACCAACCCGGATTCCAGATCGGATTGCACTTTTTGTAGTTCTTTTTTAACCCCGGAAATCTTCTGGGTATGTGCCGCATCCAAAGAAGGCTTTCCATAAAGCGTATGTAATGTCCTCCATAACTCCTGACGCCGTCGCCGGAGACTGTCAAGCTGTTTCGCCAGCTCCACATCAACGGATTGACGTGCTTGTTTTCGCGCCATCGCCTTCGCCACTGCAGACTGCACCAGCCAGCCACGTGCTTGTTCAGCTACGACAAACCCATCACGGGTGAACATGGAAGGTTCCGATGAATCAGCCTGGTGTTCGAACAATTGAGCCAAAAGCAGAGCATAATCTTGAAGGCTGGCAAGACCCTGGTGGTGGAGACGACTAAAGGTAACATCATCTAAATCCTGGTTCAGCCGACTGCCTGCTAAATAAATCTGACGAGCTTCCTCATAGTACGGTCGTGCTTCTACAAGCTTTCCCTGACGATGCTTGACTCGTGCAGCCTCATTAAGGAGCAAAGCCAGATCGGGATGGATATCTCCCAGCGCCGTTCTTCGAATACGTATCGCTCGGTCCAACAATTCCGCCGCTTGTCCATGATTCCCTTGCCCCGTGGCCACCCAAGCCAATCGGGTTAACGTGGTCGCAACATCGTTGTGAGTCGATCCCAGGGTGTCCTCTTGAATTTTAAGCGCCCGGATAAATTTTTCATGTGCAGACCTCAGATCTCCCATCTGGCGATGGACTTCGCCAAGACTTAATACATTGGCTGCAACCACCGGATGAACCGTTCCGACTGTCTGTTCAATGATGCCCAATGCCCGTTGAAAGTACTGAGCTGCTTCTTGAAGATTCCCTTGTTTCCAGAAGAGCGTTCCTACTGTGTTTAAACTTGCCGCCGTTTCAGGATGATCTTGGCCTAAGCGATCTTCTCGAATCTGAAGAGCTCTTTCTGCCAGGGATATAGCCCCTTCAGTCCCTCCCATCTTTGATTCAAGGTCAGCGAGATTGTCCAGGGTTCTGGCCACAATTGGATGTGTGGGCCCAAGTGCCTCTTCTTGAAGCATGAGCGCGCGCTCAATAAACGGTTTGCCTTTGGCAAACTCTCCGTTTCGACCTAAAATCACGCCGTAACTGGTGAGAGCCATAGAATGTTCAATAGGAGGCGCTTGGGGTTGTAAATCAAAAATCTCGACTGCCCGGGCTTGATTGGCCAGTGCATCACCTAGATTCATTTGAAGCCCCTGGACCATCGCCAGATACATTAAGGTCTCAGCTACAGCCACATGCTCTTGGCCGAATTGTTCTTTCCGAATTTCTAACGCATGTTCCATCAAATCCTGTGCCTGTGTGTAGTCGCTTTGAGAGACCAAAACCCGTGCCAGGTGGGTGAGACTTTCGGCCACCTCCGGACTCTGAGGCCCCTTCAGTTCTTTCCGAATCAGAAGGGCTCGTGTGAGCGCAGAACTGGCCTTCTCAATGTCGCCCAAATGATGATAAACAAGTCCGAGCACATGGAGACTCTGCGCAATATCCAAATGAGTCTCACCGATGCTGGCCTCACGCAATTGTAGGGCTTTCTTGGCAGGTGCCAGTGCCTCACGATAATTTCCCTGTTCCAAATGAGTCAGGGCCTTTTGGTGCAAAACGGCTGCCTGGTCAATGGCGTTTTGGACGGCAGATAATGATGTGGCTTGTGATTCAGAATTATCCGATAAGGCAGAATTAGGGAAAACCGTCAGACTCATGAAAAAGACAAAAGGAAAAAATCCAGCTTTCATAATCGTATTCAAAAATGAAACAGGTGAGTTTTCAGCCTTTCAGGTGTCCGTGAGGGGTGAGCCAATAGCCAGAGCTTAATATGACCAGGTCATCAACCCGGTAAAGACATTCTTGGTGTAATCGTACACCGGAACATTGGAGTCATTATCAATTCGTTGGTATTGCGCCGTGAATGTGAGGTTGTACGGAAGCGGTTTAATCAATTGAACCAGATGGGTTTGTTGCGTATCGTTGCGTGGGACAAAATTCCCGTTATCATTGGTAAAGTTCACCTGGTCATTTTTGTAATCACGCCAATGGACATCGTAATCGTGTCGTAGAATTATGTTTCCCCAAGGCAGAGTGGCCTGAAAACCGGTCACAAAGCGGTTGCCTCGATAAGAAAAGGCCACTCCCTCCGCCGCTTCATTGTCATACTGATAGCCCAGGCGGAGGAGATATTTGTCTTGAGCAAAACGAAAGGTATGCACGAACCCGGTCATGATGTTGTAGGCATCCCGGTTCTCACTTTGAAAACGGGAGTCATCATCGCCGATCTCGTTGAAAAAACTTTTCAC
>QJYE01000337.1 GCA_003235785.1 Nitrospirota bacterium | reverse complement strand
GGACGGGTGGATCGTTTGGCACCGTCTCCTCTTGTTTCGTGGCATACCCACCTGAACGCCAGGGTCTGGCATCACCACCTCTATAAGCGATGTAAAGTCCACTATGGGAGTGTTGAATAATAATTCCCAATGGCATATTGGCCCCAGGCACGTTGGTTATCAGAGGCCTCGGGGCGGTTCAAAAAAGTTCGTCCAGCAAGGCCGCAGCCAGTGTTGCGCGCAGAGCGTACTTCCAGTACGTGAGCACGGAAAAATGGCGAGAACGCCGCTGGCGGCTTTTTTCAACAGCCCCACTAAGAATCAGCGCCGCTGATCCATAGTCAGTGGGCCTGCGAAAGAAAAGTTCTTGCAGGTCAGCGTTTTGCGTCCGAGGTTGGGAAAGAAAAACCCGGTTTAGAATTTGTTTAGAGGGGATGATGCGATGATAAGAAAATCAGATGCCTTATGAGTCGCAGAGTCTGCGGGGTCATCGGCGTGTTCAGGACCTGCCATCATGCGCTCTCTACATTCGCTTGCAGGATCCGGTGACTGCTCGTGGAATAAGGTTCGGGGTCAGGCATGAGTATTGATTTATTATGTTCCTCTTCTTATAGGTTCTGGCTATGGCTCGAAAACTTCGTGTCGAATTCCCTGGTGCCCTCTATCACGTTATTGTTCGCGGTAATTGCCGCACGACCTCCTTTCATAACGAGCCGGATATTGCCACGTATCTCGAGCGCCTTGAACGCTATCGCTGGCGTGATCGTCTCCGGTGCTCTGCGTTTATCTTGATGAGCAATCACGTGCATCTGCTGGTCGAAACCGGCGAGGTCTCGCTTTTTCGGACCATGCAGACCTCGTATGGCGCAAAAAACTCCTAATTCGCAAATAAAGGAATACGAAGCCGTTTAACTTCGGAAGACAGATCTAAAACAGGTTTAATGGAAAATTCGGTGTTGGCGAGAACGAACTAAGCCATTGATTTAATTGGTGGGCCGTGTAGGGATCGAACCTACGACCCGCTGATTAAGAGTCAGCTGCTCTACCAACTGAGCTAACGGCCCCACCTGAGAATGTTGAAAAAACTCACCAGCTTCGTTCCCGTTCCTCGTACTTTTTCGACGTACTGGACGTACGCCTCAAAGTTCTCCTGGCCTCGGGCCTCGCTGGATGAGATTTTTGAACATCCTCTGAGAATTTTTGTCCGCAACGATAGGGGGATTCTACCTCCTCGCACCCCTCCTTCCAAAGGAGGGGGATCACTTTACTTTTTACTTCTAATTTTTCACTTTACAAATGGTGCGCCTGACAGGATTTGAACCTGTGGCCCCTTGCTCCGGAGGCAAGTGCTCTATCCACTGAGCTACAGGCGCACAGTTTCTTGGTATTGTGCTTTCCTGATAATTTCCCCCTCACCCTAACCCGCACCCCCAAGGGGCGAGGGAACCAGGAAAGAAAGAGCGGGAAAAATTGAAGCTAGCATGGTTGTTTGGGTGAAGTCTACCCGATTTTGTGGCAGCGGTTATTCGCAAGAAGGTGGTGGTTCGAGGGTGGTTTGATACCGTTCAAAGACTTCTTTCGAGGCCTCGACCAGTTCGACTGGTTCCTGTAACACCTGGGTGAGGAGATGTTCCACATCTTGCGACGTCAGCCCATTCGAAGGGGCAATGAAGCGTTTTCGAGCGACCTTTCGTTCCTCGGGGTCGTCCGGTTCGTAGTACCCCAATAATTCTCCAGATTTGACGGCTTGTTCTAATCGTGTGGTCCATTGGTCGATGAGAGCGGGCGTCCAGGTGTTGTCGAAAAGTTTTCCGCCAGAGAGTTCAAGCTTGGTCCAAAGCACCCACCCCACAAAGACTGCCCAGGTTTCATTCATGACTTCCCAGGAATCTTCATCGGACAGAAAGCGTAATTCCGTGGCGTCTTTGAGTTGCCGAATCGGGTTAATCCGGACGAAGCGATAATGGCAGGCCAATTGGCTATTGGCGAAATTCAGTACCTGTTGGTCCGTTGGTGTGAGGGGCGTGAGGTGTTGGTCAGCGTAGAGATAATCCAAGTAGGCATGGAGTAATTCATGGTAGAGCAAGGCGAGGTCGTGATGGGTCATTTTGCCTAGATCGGCTAGTGCTCCACCGGCTTCGTTGAAGGAGAGCCGCATATTGAGAATCATGAGATGATCTTCGGGGTGATATTCCGCAGCGTAGGTGCGGAGGTCTTCGAAGGTGATGTGCACAAATGCAGGATCAATGTGCATGAGGAATTCGGTAGGAAGCCCTAAGGTGGCGGCTTGTTGGATCAAGGCTGGCCATGGATTTCGCGGATTAGGGCGATTTGGGCCAGGGCCCTCCTCGGCCCAGCCTATTTGGCACAGGCTCATGCTGATGAGGGTGCCAAAGAGAATTCCATCGACGATTCTTTTGAAGTTTGTCACGAAGTTATCTCCAGGAATAAGACTGATCTTCTTCCACTAAATCCCAGTTGTCGAAATATGAGGGAGGGATATGATCGAAATACCTTGAAGGTTTCGAGAGAACCGCCCCTGTCATTTTATCGTACACATTAATGGGGTAGGTGAGGAAGAGGTGTTGTTTGGCCCTGGTGATGGCGACATACAAGAGCCGGCGCTCTTCTTCCAGCCCGTCGGCGTCTGAAAAGGAGTAGGCTGAGGGAAATCGGCCATCGACTAACCAGATGACAAAGACGCACCGCCATTCCAGGCCCTTGGCCGAGTGAATGGTGGAGAGAATCAGCCGTTCATCGTCGCGATCCGGATCTTCGCCATCTGATCGGCTTTCGTTGGGTGGTTCCAGGGTAAGATCAGAGAGAAATTGATTGAGGTCCGGATAGCGTTCCGCCATGACCGATAAATGTTCCAGGTCGCGAATCCGTTTGGGGTAATCGTCATATTGATCCTTGAGGAGCGGCAAGTAATATTCGAGCATTTCTCCAAGTAGCACGGCCGGGCTGAGAGGTTCTTCGGTCAATTGCTCCAAGGTGGTCGCGAGGTGGCGCAAGCCGGCGCCAGACCGGCCTGTACTCTGTTTGAGCCCCTCATAATTGCCGTGGGCTTGCAAGATCATGGTGATGAGATCGTTCGCTTTTTTGGGGCCGACGCCTTCGAGTAAGAGGAGCAGGCGATTCCAACTGACGGTGTCTAACGGATTGTGAATGACCCGCAAGTGGGCCAGCAAGTCTTTAACATGGGCGGTTTCGACAAACTTGAAGCCGCCTCGTTTAATGAAGGGAAGATTCCGGCGCG
>QJYE01000549.1 GCA_003235785.1 Nitrospirota bacterium | reverse complement strand
GAGTTGGCTGGAGAAATTAATGAAAACATGCCGTATTTTGTGGCGACCAAGCTCCAGCGAGTGTTAAACCAAATGGGTAAATGTTTAAATGGCTCAACCATTTTAGTGCTAGGCGTCACCTATAAAGCGGACATTGAAGATCCTCGAGAATCCCCTGCAACTAAAGTGATGGAACTGCTTCACAAAGAAGGGGCCGATTTGCAGTATGTCGATCCCTATACTCCCTCTTTGGTTATTGGGGGGCAGCAATATACCTCCCAAAAATTAACTCAAGAGTTATTGCGGCAGAGTGCCTGTGCCTTAATTTTGACGGCACATTCTGCGTTTGATTATGAATTAATTGTGGAGCATGCTCCGGTCGTGTTTGATACCAGGAATGGCACGCGTCAGGTCACACAACATCGAGAGCGTATTGTTTTGTTGTCGACGTAATTGAAGGTTAGGCGATGCGTATGACTAGATAGTAGAGAAAAGGCTGGTAAGTTGACAGTCTACGTGTTTTTAGGTATAAGGCCCAGCTTGGACTGGGCTTTGTTTTATTCTGTGCTCCTGTTGTTAGTTAAGTATTTGCCCCCATTACAATCATCCTTGTTCAGTAAAGGTCTAAGGGTACACTAATATGAAGTTGCTGAAGCAGTTCATCGTGCGGGTAACGGGAAATTTCTTTGAAACGGTGGTGCCAAAGTTGCGGCAGCAGCGTGAGAAGAAGTCGCCGCCTTCGCTAAAACTGGTTTCTCATAATTTGCATCCCTTAGTTTCTCCTGATACTTCCACTCAACGCAGTGCCCACCTTGGTCATCTGGATTCCCTGGAATCTGCTCTTCACAAAGGAGAGCAATGGTTGTTGAGCAAGCAGGATATTGAGCAAGGGTTTTGGGTTGAAGAATTAGAAGCAGATACAACTCTGACATCGGAATATGTCATGCTGCGCCGGTTTTTAGGGGTGGTTGATTCCGAACGAGAACGAAAAGCTGCCCGGTATCTGCTTCATACTCAACTTGCTGATGGAGGGTGGCCGATTTTTTCTGGTGGGCCAGCTGATATTAGTGCGACCGTGAAGGCCTATTTCGCCTTGAAATTGGCTGGGATGTCATCTGATGAGCCATGCATGCAGAGGGCAAAAGATCTTGTTCTTAAGCAAGGCGGGGTGGTTCAAGCCAATGTCTTTACCAAAATTACTTTGGCCTTGTTTGGCCAATATGATTGGCGTGGCATTCCCTGTATGCCAACGGAAATTTTCCTTGCACCCCAATGGTTTTATTTTAATTTGTATGCTGTGTCTTACTGGTCTCGCGCTGTCATTATCCCTCTCCTAATCATTTTCGCGCATCGCCCTCTTTGTCCTGTTTCCAAAGAACAAGGGATTGGGGAACTCTTCCTAGAGCCCTTAGATACTGTGGACTTTGCGCAGGTGCCGCCGTTGCACCGCGACTCCACATTCCTTAGTTGGCGAAATTTTTTCGTATGGGTCGATGGCCTGCTTCGTCTCTACGAATCCTATCCCATTAAATCGCTGAGGAAGAAAGCCTTGAAAGAGGCTGAACGCTGGATGATTGAGCATATGGATGGAGAGGGAGGTCTTGGAGCCATTTATCCGGCTATGGCAAATTCGATTTTTGCGCTCAGAGCATTAGGGTATTCCACGGATCATCCATTGATTCAAAAAGCGTTGGGTGAAATTGAGGATCTTGAAATTTATTCTAATTCTGGGAATGTGGCCACGCCCAGCATGCTACATTTACAACCATGCCATTCTCCTGTGTGGGATACGGCTTTAACCATGAATGCCTTGGTTGAAAGTGGAATTGCAGTGGATCATCCTGCCTTGCATCGTGCAGATGCCTGGTTGCGGACTCGCCAGTCACAAAAGGTTGGCGATTGGGTTGTCTCGTCTCCTGAAGCAAAACCCGGTGGCTGGAGTTTTCAATATGAAAATGATTGGTATCCTGATGTTGATGATACTGCTGCCGTCATTATGGCCATGGCGAAAATTCATCAAGCCGAATCACCGGATTTCGATGATGTCCTTCAACGAGGATTTCATTGGGTATTGGCCATGCAAGGGTCTGACGGGGGTTGGGGGGCATACGATAAGGATAATAATAAGCTCATTTTCAATAAAATTCCGTTTGCGGATCATCAGGCCCTCTTAGATCCTAGCACGGCAGATTTAACGGGCCGTTGCTTGGAAATGTTGGGCACATTGGGATATGACCAGTCACATCAGGCTGTCGGACCTGCCCTCGATTTTTTACGGAGGGAGCAAGAACCTAATGGGAGTTGGTATGGGCGATGGGGCGTCAATTATATCTATGGGACCTGGTGTGTCCTTTCTGGCCTGAGGGCAATTGGAGTTGATATGACAGCTCCCTGGATTCAAAATGCCGTGATGTGGTTAGAGTTGGTTCAGAATTCCGATGGGGGTTGGGGAGAGTCCTGCGAGTCGTATGCAGACACTGAAACCGCTGGGCATGGCGAAAGTACGGCCTCTCAAACAGCATGGGCCATTATGGCGTTGCTTCAGGCAGGGGCTTCAGATTCACTGAGTGTGGTTCGTGGGGTCAATTGGCTGATTCGCCATCAACGCGAAGATGGCGTGTGGGACGAACCCTTTCACACCGGAACAGGTTTCCCACGAGTGTTTTATTTGCGGTATCATGGCTACTTTAAGTACTTCCCTATTTGGGCCTTGGGCATGTATCGGAATGTCAAAATAACCGGAGAGGCCAAAGCCGATCAGTTACGCAAGGCAGCTCAAGCTTCACGACGACAACGAAGATTGGTGTAAGGATTTCCACGAATTTTCTTTGTTGTGTGTGAATGCAGTGGCAGGAGCCTGTTCTGATTAGAATTGCGATTGTGACGGCAACCAGCATAGAATTTCATGCTGTTGCTCGGGCCCTTCAATTTCCTCATCCAGTTTCCCACCATGGTTATCGGGCGTTGACCAGCAATGGAAATGGACTAAATATTCTTCTTATTCAGTCGGGTATCGGCCCTGACAAGGCTCGCCTAGGCGTGCAGCTGCTTCTGGCTGATGCCTCATGGGATGTAATGATCTCCACCGGTTTTGCAGGGGATCTTGATGCGAATCCTATCGGGTCGGTGCTCATTGGGCATGAAGTCTTTTGGGATTTGACCACCACCCCGCATAGTCCTTCCCCCTCACCACGAATCCTTTGTCATGCTGATTGGGTCAAAACCGCATTGAGTATTAACTGGCGTGGACAAGGCTCTCTACATACCGGAAGCGTTGTGAGCGTGGATCGTGTGCTCACTCATTCGGTTGACAAACATAGATTGAAATCCTCCACAGGTGCAATAGGCGTCGATATGGAAAGTGCGGCCATTGGGGAGGTGGCTCAGGAGCATGAGCTTCCATTTCTGATTGTTCGGACGATTTCTGATGGCGTCAACGAGGATTTGCCTGTAGACTTTAATCTCTTTCTTCAGCCATCCGGATGGGTTTCTGGAATCATGCGCATCATGTTGACTCCGAGGTCTTGGAAAGGCTTCCTTGACCTCTATCGGCATTCTAAACAAGCGTCGTTGCAACTTACACGATTTTTTGAGGGATTTTTCTCTGCTGTTTCGATAATGCCAACGTCGCCAAATCATTTATCTATAAAGTCTTAACGTATGAATTTCATTCAAGGCATTGGAGCTCGGGTCATTGCACAGATCGAAGAAATGGGGGCCATGCTTCTGTTCTTATTGCGATCCTTTGGTTGGTTGCTTCGACCGCCATTGCGGTTCTTTCAGATTGTTAAGCAAATGCATTTTGTTGGGTTTAAGTCAGTATTTGTTGTGATTTTAACGGCGCTTTTTACGGGGATGGTTTTAGCTCTTCAAGGGTATTATTCGTTGAGGAAATTTGGGTCAGAAGGTCTTTTGGGATCTGCTGTGGCGCTGAGTATGATTCGTGAGTTGGGTCCCGTATTGGCTTCCCTGATGGTGACGGCTCGTGCGGGGTCGGCGATGACTGCGGAAATCGGCATCATGCGAATTACGGAGCAAATTGATGCGTTGGAAACGATGGCTATCAATTCCCTGCAGTATTTAATCACCCCCAAAATGGTGGCCTCCCTGATTTCTGTCCCACTCTTGGTTGCCATTTTTGATGTGGTTGGAATCGGAGGAGGCTATGTTGTTGGCGTGAAGTTATTAGGAGTCAGCGGGGGGTCCTATTGGAGTTCGATTGAGTCTGCGGTGGAATGGAAGGATGTGTATGGAGGAATGCTGAAGTCGGTAAGTTTTGGACTTATCGTCAGTTGGGTCTGTTGTTATAAGGGATATTATACGAAAATGAGCGCTGAAGGGTTAGGCAAAGCTACAACGGAGTCCGTCGTGTTGGCGTCGGTCCTCATTTTAGTCTGGGATTATTTTTTAACATCGATCCTTTTGTAGAAATAGATATGGCTGCAGCAGAGGCATCAATAAGTATTCAGTTAAAAGGGGTGGAAAAGACACTGGGAGGGCAGCCGGTGCTCAGAGGCGTGGATTTGGCTATCCCGAAAGGGGAACTCACCACAATTATTGGTCCAAGTGGAGAAGGAAAAAGTGTGCTGCTCAAGCACATGATTGGGTTAATGAAACCGGACCGGGGGCAGGTGTTGGTTGATGGTGTGAATATTGCGAAAATTCATGATCGGGAATTGAATGAAATTCGTAAAAAATTTTCGATGTTGTTTCAGTCTGCTGCGCTGTTTGATTCCATGAATGTCTTTGATAATGTCGCCTTTCCTTTGAGAGAGAAGCATTTGGCTTCTGAGTCTGATATCCAACGAAATGTGCCGGAAATGTTAGAGCGCGTGGGATTGGGCAAAATGGGGCATAAGTTCCCTGCTGAGCTGAGTGGTGGGATGAAAAAACGAACGGGGTTAGCACGGGCGTTGGTGATGGGTCCTGAAATTATTTTATTTGATGAGCCGACAACGGGCTTAGACCCTTTGATGGCCCATGCCATTCACGACTTGATTCTCTCCATGCATAAAACATTTGGGTTCACAGGAATCATGGTTAGCCATGAAATCCCAGAAATTTTTCCTATCTCTGATTGGGTCGCCATGCTAAAGAATGGTAAGATTTTGGCCATGGAACGTTCAGCTCAATTCCAACGGCTGACAGATCCTTTCGTGCAGGAGTTTATTGCCGTTCCCCATGCCGCAGGGGCGACGTCATAACCGCGTCGCGTTAAGTCAATGCGGTTTCATCATTTGACATGTCTCAAAAGGAGGGTGGCATGATGCAGCAATTTTCTTATCGGGGGATGTCTTAAATGGAGCGCGGAAAACTTGAATTTGTCGTTGGGGTGTTTGTGTTGGTCGGAATTCTCTGTATGGGGTATCTTGCCATTAAGCTAGGGAAGTTGGAGTTGGTGGGGGGAGATTATTATGAACTCAAGGCTGATTTCTCTTCCACGTCCGGGTTGAAGAAAGGCGCGTCGGTAGAAATTGCCGGCGTTGAAGTTGGGCGGGTGAAAGAGATCACACTCAAGGAGGATCAAGCTCAAGTGGTTTTGGCTATCCAAGATGGGATTCCGATATACAATGATGCCATTGCGTCAATTAAAACTCGTGGGATTATTGGGGAAAAATTTATGGGGCTGTCTCCTGGAGGGTCAGGTGATGTTTTGTCCAATGGTGGGACTATTGTTGATACGGAGTCTGGGATAGATTTAGAACAGGTGATTAGTCAATTTATTCATGGCAACGTCGAGTAATTATTCTTATTGAAGCCAGGCGGAGGAGCTATGACAAGGATTTGGTACTTGTTGTCTGAAATGATCAGCAGGGATGCGTCTCGGTTGATCCGAGGGGCTACTTGCACTCGACTATTAATGGTGTTGGCTTGGGTTACGGTTTCTCTCTTGTCTTTCTCGCTGGTATGGGGGGAAGGGACGCCTACTCAAGCCGTGAAAGAGACGATCGATGAGGTGTTAGCCGTGCTGGGAGATCAAGCGTTGAAAGATTCTACACGAGAGACCGAACGTCGGGAGAAATTAGAAGCCATTATCGGACAGCGTTTTGATTATGAAGAGATGGCCAAGCGTACCCTCGCGGCTGAATGGAAAAAAATTAGTGTCGAACAACAACAAGAATTTGTGGCATTGTTTCAGCAGTTTTTGTCCAAATCCTATGCGGGGAATATCGATGGATATTCCGGTGAGCAGGTGGAGTATCTGAAGGAACGGTTGAAAGGAGACTTTGCCGAAGTTCAAACAAAAGTGGTGTCGCCAAAGGTAGAGATTCCCCTGGATTATCGTCTCCTCAAAAAGGATGAGAAGTGGGGCGTTTATGACGTGATTATTGACGGCGTGAGTTTGACCAAAAATTATCGGGGCCAATTTTCACGGATCATTAAATCCTCCTCCTTTGATGGCCTCCTCGACAAACTTCGTTCAAAGACTGATCTCGCCGAATCATCTTAGGGATCCAACGTGATGATGCCTTTCCGTGTGTCGTGCCTGGCGGCAATGGTCTGCCTGGCTTTAACGGGAGGTATCATTCCTTCCTCTGTTTTTGCCGAAAAATCGGTTTTTGCGGTTCCAGCTATTTCGACTTCCAAAAATGATGGGCAGGATTTTGGGATTATTGTTCCCGTGTTGGACTCAGATGAGGAGGGTAATCTTCGTTCTCTCCTGGCGCCCATGCTGGTCCATAACTCATTCTTGGGTGTAAGGGGGACGGTGAACTATTTCCGGTACTGGTCCGGAGGCAGGCAATTAGAGACGGTCGGTTCTTACACGGATCAGATAGAACGGAAATTGAAATTCCGATACCAGGATCCGGGGTTTATTGAAGGGCTGTTCTTTGTCGACATCGGAGCTCAATTTTTTAAAAATGCCACGAAGCGGTATTTTAGATTAGGACAAACAACCCCGGAGGACCATGAAACGAATTATACGGGTCGTGAAATTGAAGTGCATTGGAATTTTGGGATTCATCTGAACGATGTGACCCGGTTGTCGGTGAATCAGCGATTTCGTGATGTGGCGATTCAAAGGGGAGGAGTTGAGGATGAACCCTTTTCTAAAAAACGTTTTCCCGACGATCCAGGAATGGATGGGGCGAGCATTCTCGCACATCGTTTGGTCTTTCAGTATGATTCCCGAGATAATCTCGATAGTCCAACGGCCGGAACTCGATTCGAAGCTTTTGCAGAATTAGCCCAGAACCTTGACCGTCGGAAAATTGATGATCAATTGTATTTTCGGTATGGGTTTGATGCCAGGAAACTGTTTCCAAGTCCGTCCAAGCGGTATATTTTTGTGGCGCGAGCCATGTTGCAATTAAGTTTTGGCGATGGGATTCCATTCTTTGAACAAAGTTCGTTAGGTGGTGAGAATAATCTTCGAGGATTTGGAAGAGATCGATTTATTGATAAACATATGGTGGCTGTGAATGTTGAGGAACGCATGCATTTGATGGCACTGAAAATGTTCAATGTGACCATTGAATTGGAAATGGTCCCATTTGTAGATATGGGAAGGACCTACAAGGATTTTGAGTATCGCCAATTTAACGAATGGGAAGTGACTCCTGGTGTGGGGTTTCGAGGTATTGTGCGGCCAAATTTAGTCAGCCGGGTTGATTGGGGATATAGCAGGGAAGGCGGAGCTGTTTTTGCTGGGTTGAGTTATCCCTTTTGAACGAATCCACATGATACCTCTCAGAAGTGTGGTTGGATGGATTGTGGTGCTTTTTTCTTCTCTTGTGTGGGCAGGAGGTGAGGGGGTTGCTGCCGATGACCCTCCTTGGGCGCTAGAACAAGAGCTTCAAGTTTTGGTTTCCTCCGGTGCAGATCAATCTGACGATTCTGCTCAATTATTTCGTTTAGCCAGCCTGTATTTGGATTTAGGTTATGGTGGGTACGTTGATCCCGAGAAAAAGTTGGCGTCTTTTCAAGAGGGAGCCCGCATCGCCCTAAAAGCGTTAGAGCAAGAAGAAACTTCACCAGATGCTCATTTTCTGTATGCGGCCAATCTTGGTCAGGCAGTCCGTTTGCAGGGCTTGGTCGCAACGGCCCTTCACCTGCAGACGTTAAAAACCCATGTGAACCGAGTCTTGGAACTGGACGAGAAACATGCCCCTGCTCATCATATGCTAGGGCTTATGTATGAGGAATTGCCCTGGTTTTTAGGAGGCAATCAAGAGACTGCAGGTGAGCACCTCCTAAAAGCCATCTCCCTTGATGAACGCTATGCTCCTGCCCGATTGGATTTTGGAAAGTGGTATTTGAAGCATGGGCGTCCTCAGGAGGCGGCAAAGGAATTCATCAAAGTACTTGAAATGCCTCCCTTCAAGAAACGCTGGATTTGGGAACGTATTCATCGACCCCAAGCGCAAATTTTGTTGAGACAGATAGCTGTTGCTGAATCCCCTGGCCCTTCCGAGTGAAGAAAAAAATCAGGTGATAGACCAGATAAGTCTTTCCCAATCTGTAAAGGTAGAAGAGTCGTGGAAAGATGACGGGTTTTCTGTTCAGGATTTCCACCTGTTTTATCTCTCGCAATGAGTGGCTCATGATAAATATCTTTCATCATGGGTATTGGCAAAGAGACATGGGCGAGCCATATGCATGAATCATGTGATGGTATTCGGATTTCACGTCTCGGGTCCTCGCGGCAATTCCCCTTTTTATCGTAGGACACCCTACTAAGAAGGCAAGCGTAATTCGTAGGTATAGGAAAAATGATGACATTGTCGAGAATGTCCTCAGGACTGTGTCCTGAATCACAGAGCGTAGAATAGTTATGGCCCCTTCATCATCCGATTGGTTATCCAGGGGACTTGGTCAAGTTGCGGACTTTGTGAAGCACAAGGCCTGGTGGGTTTTGGCGTTGGCAGCTTTTGCGACGCTCATTTCTCTTTCCTATGCCTTCATGTACCTGGGTATCAATACGAACACCACCGAAATGCTGGCGGCCGATGTCCCTTTTCAAGAGGCGCGCGAGCATTACAAGAAGACTTTTCCGCAGAATGCGGATTCGATCATTCTGGTCGTGGAGGCGAATACCCCGGAAATGGCATATGCAGCCGTCAACATTCTCGATGGCAGATTAAGAAAGGAGCCAGCGCACATCAAGTCGGTCTATACGCCATTCGGAGGGACGTTTTTCGAAAAAAATGCCCTTCTGTACCTGGATTTTCCGGAGCTCGAACAGCTGGCAAAATCAGTTGCTGAATCGAAACCCTTTATTGACGAATTGATGCGAGAGCGGAATCTTCATGGTCTGTTTACTATGTTGAGGGACAGTTACCATACAACGCATTGGGTGAATGAATCTCTCCTCAACTCACTTTTCAGGAGAATGGCAGAAGGCATGCAGGCCAGCTTAGCTGGCCTGGATTATGTCCTTGCCTGGCACTCCGTTATTTTAAAGCAGGACCTCAAATATTCCCAGACACGGAGATTCATTCTTGTGCAGCCTCAACTGGATTATCAAAAATTGCTTCCAGCTGAAACAGCACTTCGGGCCATTCGCCGGATCATCCAAGAGTCGGCGGTGCTTACCATTCCCGGAGTTCGGGTTCGTGTAACCGGTGAAGTGGCCCTGGCACATGAAGAGCTTCAAGTGGTCAGTCAGCTTGCAGGGATTGCCTCGATCCTTGCGCTTGCCATGGTCTGCTTCATTCTGACGCTCGCCTTTCACTCATGGCGTTTGATGGTGGTCACATTACTCACCTTACTTGTCGGGCTCTCGTTGAGCGCAGGTTTTGCCACGGTGGCCGTGGGGCAACTCAATATTCTGTCCTTAGCGTTTGCTGTGCTCTTTATCGGGCTTGCGGTCGACTATGCGATCCATCTGTGCCTCCGGTATCAGGAGCTTCTTGGATTGGGGAACGAGCCTTTTCCGGCAATGAGAATGAGCCTGCAGGAAGTTGGCCCTGCGTTATTGTTGTGTGCGGTGACCACCGGGCTTGGTTTCTACACCTTTGTTCCTACAACTTACGCTGGGATGTCAGAATTGGGTTTGATTTCTGGGACAAGTATGTTCATCGGGCTTGTCGTTTCATTCACGGTATTGCCAGCCATTTTATTGGTGTTCCCACTCTCGAAAAAGGATTATCGGCTCCCTCCTTCAGATCAGGGCATGAAGGCTGTTTATCAATTCCCCATCCATCATGGAAAGGCCATTAGGTGGGGTACAGTCGTTATTTTGCTTAGCGCTTCCCTCCTATTACCTCAGGCCTCCTTCGATTGGAATCCTCACAATTTACGGGATCCGCATGTTGAATCAGTTCAAGCGTTGGATGATCTTCTCAAAGACAAAAACGGAGCAACCTGGAGTCTTACTCTTTTGCCTGAGGAGGACAAGGTCGCCGACTATGTCTCCAGGCTTGGAGCCCTGGAATCGGTGGATAAAATTTTGACGATTCATAATTTCATTCCCCATCAGGGAATCGAAAAGTTGTTACTGCTTGGGAAGATTGCTGAAGTGGTGTTTCCTCGCCGATCCGATTCCGTGGTCTCGCCTCCTTCTCGAGACCAGGATTCTTCCATAACCGCAATACGATCTTTT
>QJYE01000115.1 GCA_003235785.1 Nitrospirota bacterium | reverse complement strand
TCAATATGTGAGCCAACTGATAGGCTTGTTTGAACGCTATGGGTCGAAGCTAGAGTTCCCCGTATTGATGGCTGGCATGCAGACCCTCATGGACAAAGGCTATCGATTAACGAAGGCAGATCAAACTGCTTTGAATCAGGAGTTAGGATAACCCCCGCAAGCGAAAAGTGAATAGTGAGAGGGAGAAAGTATAGGACAAGACACAAAGGGAGATAGATCGGGTAGGGAGAGGATTTCCTAGTCTCTGGCTTCTCACTTTTCACTTCTTACTTTATTCGTTCGAGCGCCTCCCGTGCGCGACTACGGACGGTCTGATCCCAATCTTCCTTCATTTTTTCTTCCAATTTTGCTTTCGCTTCTTGGGCTCGCATCCGGCCCAAAGCTAAGGCTGCACAGGCGCGAACATGCGCGTGATCATCTTCTAGGAATCGAATGAGTAACGGAATTGATTCAGTATGTTTAAGAATGCCTAAGTAGCTGGCGGCCATTCCTCGAATACGATGTTGCTTGTCCCCCAAGGCCGTGTTCATGGTCCAGATAAAGAGTTTTGCCATGGGCTCGGCGATTGTTTCCAATCCTTCTGATTCGAATAAATTGACTTCAACCAGGGTAAATGCGAGATCTCGCTGTTTGTGTGGAGACGGTTCTTTTTGAAATCGTTGAATGAGGCGGTCACGGAGTTTAAGCCGGTCCTGGCGTGTGCGCCATTTTCGCCAACCGATCCAGATACCCCCACTCAACACGATGAAGACCCCAATGATGGGAATGATCTCATCAACGATGTAATCCTGCGTGTCGAAATTCAGATGATTCCAGACCCAAATGCCTGCTACGATCAGGCCCAACCCCAACAAGCCGACAAACGGATTAATCGCGCGACTGGTTTCCTCCGGTTGTGCTTGGGTAGGGCTAGGCATCGAAATAATTGGTCAATGGGCTAACATTAGGGTTGTGAATAACAGGAGTCGATCATCCTCATGCAGGTGACTATCTTAGGGTCAGGAACCAATCTCCATCCCACTCGAGCCGCTGCTGGCTATCTTATCCAGACGGACCTGCCTATTGTACTGGATTTTGGACCCCGAACGCTCTCTAATTTACTGAAAACCGGCCTGGACCGCCATACGATTCAATACCTACTCTTTACCCATTATCATGCGGATCATTTCTCTGATTTTTTGACGTTTTTCTTTGATGCCATCTGCCATTCCATGTTCTCGGACGTTCGGCCAGCGCTCACGATTTTTGGCCCTCCCGGGACCAAACGGCTCTTCCGGACGATGCTTCGAACCTTTCCAAATTTTAAAGATGCGCCGTTTCGGGTGACGCTCAAGGAAGTTCATGATCAGCCCTTTGCGATTGGCCAGACCCAGATCACCCCATTGCCAATGACTCATTCTGATCAGCAAGTCTGTCTAGGCTATCGAGTTGAGTATCAGGGCCGGTCGGCGGCTTTTTCTGGAGATGCGATGGTGTCACCGAATTTGGTGAGTCTCTGCCAGGATGCTGACCTGGCTATTTTGGATTGCTCATTTTCGTCCCATGCGCCGGGTGGGTCACATATGCATGCCGAAGACTGTGGAAAAGTCGCGAAAAAGGCCAAGATCAAAAAACTGATTCTGTCACATTTTTACGAGACAGCAGATCGGTCCAATGTCGTAGCCCAAGCCCGCCGGCATTTTTCAGGCCCCATTATCAAAGGAAAAGATCTTCTGACCCTGAAAGTCGGGCGAGCATCCCAGATGGACTAGACTTGAAGGAGAGTTATTACGCCCAGCCTGCAAGTTGGCTTACCGGACTGACGCTCAAATTAAAGAGCGGACCTTGTTTGAGCCAGGCGAGTTGGTCCGCCCCTCCATGTGTAGCGGCAGCACGATTAAATGTGGCGGACCAGCAGGTGACGGGTATACTAATCTTCTCGAATTTGAATTCGAGAAAAGGGGGAAGCCTGTCGTTGAGTTTTTTCTTTGTTGGTGCGAGAGGATTTGGTCAAGAGAACAGTTTCGCGATGTGGTTAGGAGTCGGTTGGTTCGTTTTCCAGTAACTCAAGAAAGGCGCGGACGCGGCGCGCCATGGGTTCTTCCGACTCCTGTTCATAAATACTCAACAGGTTTCTGAGCATGCGCGCCAACATGCTCGGGGTTGAACTCTTTGCTAACAATTCAGGGGCATAGTCCAACCCAGACGCGGTAATAAATTGTTGGCAGTCCTGCTCCCGTAGAATTGTTCCGCCATTGAAACAATCGACAAATTGTGCGGGTGTCTCACCTTCCAGCTTGACCAGGAAATGCCCCGGCATGCCCACGCCAACGGCTGGTAGCCCCAGGCGTTTTCCAACGAAGACATAGAGGGCCGATAAGCTAATTGGAATGCCTTGGCGGGTGTCAATGACACGATTGAGATAGCTGTTATCTGGATCGTAATATTCCTCGCGGTTCCCCGAAAAGCCTTTATCTTTAAACAGAAAGTTGCTGAGCAACCGTGCTGCCTTTCCCGATGGAGATTCCGTGGTCAGCCACTTGGTGCGAAATTCCTCTGCCAGATTATCCAGACATTCCACGTAGTGCGGAATGTCGAGAGTAGGGTAAGCGAGTTTGGCAATCAGGAAGGTTCCGTGCTCCCAATCTTCTTGCCGCGCACTTTTTGCCACAAACCGTTGGAATTCCTCTTTGAGTTGTCTGAAGCGAATTTCCTCTTTGATGAAGGCCACGCGTGGTTGCAATGTCGCATCATCGTTCCCCGCCTGTTCAAGAAAGGGGAGGACGTGTGATCCAAGGCGCGCCAGTTGGTCTTGGATGGTGCGGGCGACCTGTTCGTTTGGGTCAGACAGTAAACGAAGAAGGGCGTGGATGGTGGTATCGGGAGGAAGACTCACAATGGTAATGGTCGTATGGGATGACACAGGCTCGTTTTTAGCAATGGCGCACGAACCTTGGCTTGAACTAGAGGTTTACCCGACAGATCGTTTGAATGCTTTGGCCCCACCATAGAGGCATAGGGCGTCAAAGGCGATCAGGACTACAAGAGCGATTCCCACTTGCGGGAGCGCTTCACTCCATCCGGAAATAATAAGCGGACGCACCGCATCAATGACCCAGGTCATGGGATTAAAGATGGCAAAAAATTGCATCCACCCCGGCATGGCGACTAAGGGGACTAAGGCGGAACTGAGAAAAATCATGGGCAGCGAAAGAAAACCCAAGACGGAAAAAAAGTCTCCGTGGCTTTTCACGGAAAAGGCCATGGCCATGGAAATGGACGTGAGGCCGATCCCAAATAACATACCAAGGACGAGGATAAGCGCAATGCCCAGGATGCCCGTTTCTGCACTGACACCAAAGAGAAACGCCACTCCTAATATAACAAGAATCTGCATGCCGGTGATGGCCATGACAAAGAGGAAGCGGCTCAGAATGACCGAGGAGCGTCGAATGGGTGTCGCCATGAGGCGTTCAAGGAACCCGTTTTCTTTATCGAAAAGCAAATCCACTCCGCCGGCTAATCCATTATTGAGGACGGTCATGACGACGACGCCAGCAGCCAGAAAACTCATGTAGTTCGGCGCCTGGACCACTTGGACATCAGCGGCTCGCTGGAACAAATTGCCAAAGAAAATCAGCCAAAAGAGCATGGGCTGTATGAGGGTAAACAGCATACTGAATTTTTCCCGGCTGAGTCGTTTGACCCATCGATTTGTCAGGGCGAGCACTTCTTGTATTTGTTCATTCATGACTAGATGATTCCAAAGAAAAAATAGCTAGAGGATTAGGCTTCGAGGGGAGCAGGTTCGTTTGTGAGCGAACGCCCGGTATGGGCGACAAACACATCATCCAAGCGAGGTCGGTGGTATTCAATGCCATCCAACAGACAGCCGACTTTGGTGGTTGTTTCCATGATGGCCGGCAGGGCTTTTTCTGGGCCATCCACCCGAATATCCAGCCCGTTTTCCCTCGGACGGATGCCCCGAACAAATGGTAATCCCTGAAGAGCGGTGGTTAATTGGTCGAGTGCTTCTGGGGTGGCATCGCTGAGAGTCAGCCAAATTCCATCTCCCCCTAGGCTGGCTTTTAAGTCTTTCGGAGAGCCAATGGCACGGATTTCTCCACGATCAATGATGGCGATGCGATCACAGAGTTGGTCGGCTTCGTCCAAATAGTTGGTTGTCATGACAATGGTCATGCCCTGTTCTTTTAATTTCCGAACATGGTCCCAAATATTGAGACGGCTCTGGACATCTAATCCCAGGGTGGGCTCATCGAGAAAGAGGATCTTTGGATTCGGTAATAGTCCGCAAGCAATGTCCAGTTTGCGCTTCATGCCGCCTGAATAGCCTTTCGCCACTCGATCGGCATGTTCTTCCAGGTTCACAAGCTTCAAGAGTGTTTCGATGCGGGCAAGCGCTTCGTCTTTTTTGAGATGATAGAGATCGGCAAGCAGCAGGAGGTGCTCCCGCCCTGTCAGGAATCGGTCTATCGCCCGTTCCTGTGCAACATAGCCAATGAGTCGGCGAACCGTATCGGCTTCTTTGACGACATCGTGGCCCAGGATCGTGGCCGTGCCTGTTGTTGGGCTCAACGTGGTAATCAAGATTCGGAGCGTGGTACTTTTCCCCGCTCCGTTGGGGCCTAATAGCCCGAAGATTTCTCCATGCTGCACCGTCAGCGAAAGGTTCTTGACGGCATCCACGGTGTCATAGGTTTTGCTGAGGTTGGTGACTTCAATAGCAGCAGGAGCGGACATAGTAGTTATCCTTGTGCTGTTCGGAGAGCAGCGAGTTTGAATCGGATTAAATCGATAAGCCGGCGTGCTTGCTGCGAGAGGTCGTCAGATTCCAGCAAGAATTGCTTTTCGATGGGTGAGAGATCAAGACCAGCCGACAGATTATGCACGAGAATCGAATCGGTGAGTGTGCCGGAGCCAATGACCTCACATAGTTGGGTGGCTTTCTTGGCCTTAAGATATTCCTGCGCGGTTTTCTCAAGATGGCGCCGGATATCCGACGTTAAGGCGCTGCACACTTGAGGCCTATATGGAGCAATTCGAGCTTGTCGATAGTTAGTGATCACTGTCTGTTCCTGATAGGTGCATCGCTGTATCCCCTGCAAGACGATGTTATAACATCCATCCGCTAACTTATGAGAACTGATAATGCGCCCGACGCACCCGATGTCATGAATGGGCGGTGCCTCTTCGTATTGATCTTCCCATCCTTCTTTTAAGAGGGCCATGCCAATACATTGCTCGTGCGCCGAAGCTTCTTGAACCATTTCCCGGTAGCGGGGTTCAAAAATATGAAGTGGCAGGTAGGTTTCAGGAAAGAATACGACTGTCGGAAGCGGAAAGATCGGAACGATCTCCGGAAGAGGACAGGCCTCGGGCTCCGCTGAAAAAAAGGGGACAGACATGCGGTACGATAGCCGAGAATTTTCTTGAAAGTCAACGTGGGTCGATAAATGGGAATCCATGGTCAAGATGAGAATATGCTTGTGTGGCAAGGGCTTTGTGCGCTATGGGGCATCGTGGTATAAACGAAATGATGAGACCTTGCCTATTGGGATTGCTCGTATTGTTTATGCATGGTGAGGTCTATGGCGAGACTTTGGCCTCTGCTCAATCCCGGTTCTCTCTCGCTCTGCCTGGATATATCTCAATTTTTCCGCGAGATCATGGGAGTCATGAACAGTTCCAGACCGAATGGTGGTATTTTACCGGGCATCTGGTCGGGACCGATGGTCGACGCTTTGGGTATGAGTTGACCTTCTTTCGACGCGGGATTGACTCTCCTCATGTCTGGGCGAATCCTTCTTTATGGGCGATGCGGCACGTGTATCTGGCGCATGTGGCGTTGACGGATGAGCAAGCGGATAAATTTCAGTTTGCTGAGAAAATTAGTCGGGCCGGCATTGGGAAAGCTGGCGCACGGGCGGATGTTTTAGATGTCTGGATTGATCGATGGAGTGTGAAGGCCCTTGCTCCGGATCATCGTCAGTTCCGGCTGCAGGCTCAGGCTGAGGCGTTTTCCCTTGACCTTGTTGTGGAATCACAAAAGCCCCCTGTCATCCATGGGATCAACGGAGTCAGTCGCAAGGGGCAACAGCCTGGACAGGCCTCGCATTATTATTCCTTGACCCGGCTTCATACCACTGGTTCGGTGAAAGTGGGTGATACCTCAGTGCCTGTTGAAGGAGTGAGTTGGATGGATCATGAGTTTGGCTCAGGGGACCTGGCAAACAATTTAGTGGGGTGGGATTGGTTTAGCCTGCAACTCGACAACAATCATGAAATTATGGCCTATGGCTTGCGCCAGGCGAACGGCACGTTTGATCCGGCCTCGAGCGGGACGTTTGTCTTGCCCAACGGTTCTTCGACCGTCTTTGCTCTCCAAGACGTGCAACTTTCTGTTACACAACATTGGAAAAGCCCGGTGAGTGGGGCGCATTATCCCAGTCAATGGCTTTTGTCGATTCCAGCCGAGAATATTGCCCTCTCCATTTCGCCACGCATGGCCAATCAAGAACTTGTGACGGCACGAAGCACCCATGTGACGTATTGGGAAGGGGCCGTGGATGTCACGGGACAATGGAAAGGCCAGGATATTCATGGCCAAGGCTATGTGGAATTAACCGGCTATGCCGAGCCCTATGTCGTGGGAAGGGAAAAGTAAACAGTGAGAAGTCAACACGAAAATATGCCTGTCGTTCATTCTCGCCTTATTCCCTTTGTTCCCCTTCCGTATTCCGTACTCCTTACATTTCACTTTTCCCTTCCCACTTTTATCTTGTGTGTTGTTGTGCTGGTGGGGCTCATCGGCTGTGGGCAGCGGAGTGATACTATTGTGTCGATTGCTCTCCATCCCACCAAGTCAAACATCATCTATCTGGCGACTGATGAGGCGGTCTATAAATCCAGTGATACCGGCGAGACGTGGACCCGGTTTGAGGGAGAATTAACGCGGACTCGAGTGATCAGTTTAGCCATTGATCCGACATTATCGGCGACGGTGTTTGCCGGAACGATGGGCGACGGGACCTACAAAAGCCCGGATGGTGGGAGAACCTGGCATCAATTTAATGCCGGTATTCAGAAGGGGACGATCTCCGCCATTGTGAATCAAATCGTCTTTAATCCTCGAGGGACGGAGATGGTCTATGCCGGGACGACGGTGGGGGTGTTTCGCAGCCTGGATGGAGGTCGTAATTGGGTGGAGCGGATGGTGGGAATGAATGAAGTCAATTTTGTGGTGTCATTGGCGATCGACCCTCAGCGTCCGAATGTGTTGTATGCGGGAACGACGGGCGGCGTGTATCGCACCATCAATGGAACAGAAAGTTGGGAAAAGAAATCTGAAGGGATGGTGGCGGCCGATGCCAAGATGGCGTCTATGGCCCTAGGGGTGAATGGGATAGCGGTCGATCCGACGAATAGTGATGTGGTGTATGCGGGAACGACGAAGGGTTTATATAAATCCATGGATCAAGGGGAGCATTGGGCTAAGATTGAGGGCAGTATTCAAAATGCCTATGTGAGCGCCATTCAAATGGATCCCTCTCACCCTTCCACGCTGTATTTGGCCACCAGTGATCGGGTGCAGAAAAGTGAAGATGCTGGAATCACCTGGCAACCCAAAATCAATGGATTAGACGCCACGAGTATCCGCAGCTTACAAGTCAGTCCCAGTGACCCTCATGTGCTCTACGTTGGGACTAATGGCGGGGGTCTTTATCGAAGTGTGAACGCCGGTGAATCCTGGAAGCGCCTCCCTCTCACCATCGTTTCTTCTTCATAAGTCTTGAAGGAGGCAGTCCCTGCACATCCATGGAAGGCTTGGAACCTCCATGCCTTATTGGCCTTTCCAAGATTCAGGGAGTAGGAAGTACAAATCAATCATCAGCCGGGCGCCATACGTAGGGCCAAAGTCTTTGTTCCCGAGTTGATCATTCCAGGATTCGAACGTAAAGGGGTGGATCCGAAACGCGACAGTCCAAAATTGTTCTTCTATTGATTTTCCCTGCTCATCGTTGAAAATTCCAGAACCAATTGTGGCTCCGACCTCAATTTCCATCCAGGGCCGATGCGAATGTCTGTTATACCATCCATAACTGATGGACCCTTGTCCGGTATAGGCCGTATTGGCCAAATCATGAAAGGCGGCACCGGTGGCAATCCGCCCGACTCGCACCATGCTGGAAACACGAAAAGGTCGAATAATGGAGCTCAGCCATCCCTTAGTCGATCCTGCTATTCGTTCAAAGGTTTGTAGCGGTGACCAACGGCGGAATCCTCCCCGGATAAAAGCTTCCTGATATAAGCTTCCCATTTGCCCGCCTCCACTCAGAAAAATCACCTGTGGTTGTTGCAACATGGGCCACCAGCGAGTGATAGACCCGGAAACCGTAAAATCGGTCTGCTTGCGTTTTCCTTCAACAGGAACCTCAGGAATACCCCAGATGCTGTCATGAATGAAATTATTTTGAAGCCATTCCGAGGGTTGATTGCGAGTGGGTCCTACTCCAACGGTGAGATTAGTGCTCCAGCCTGGTAAATGGCTGGTCCAATGTTCCGTCCAACTGACGGTGATGAGATTTAATCCAATTGTTTCCTTTATGCCATTAAACCGTTCGCCGTCTCCATTGAATTCTGTAAAGCGAAAAATCGAGAGACCGGTTGCGAGTGTGGGTTCTTGATCGGGATATCCTAGTGTTCCCCAGTGGATTCCAGGAGCCGAAGTTTCAGCAAAGACCAAGGCTGTGGTGGGGCAAAAACTCAAATAAACTATGAGCGCAATGGCAACGTAGGATTGAATGAATCTCATAATATGCAGGGCACTTCAGTCTGATCTTTAATGAGGCAGAAAAGGAACTTGGCAAGCAAGCAAAAAACGTTGCCATCACCCACGTGAATGGAATTCTCTTCAGAGACGACAACGACATCGTCTTTGCCATGACTTAGGATTTTAATTTTTGGGGGGAAAGCAAGTAAAAATTCTGAATAGATTGAATTATTCAGAGAAGAATCACTCTATTTTCTATTCCTACGAGTAGCGTTTTTTCTAACGGGAAGGAAAAGAGGAGGAGTCATGGCGCAATGGCTTCGTTGACCTTCACGACGAGCTCACGGAAATTACAGGGTTTGTCAATAATCGCATAGGCACCGAGATCGATGGCTTTGAGTTTTTCTTTTTCTTCGATGACCCCACTCAACATGATCACGCGAGGAGTGTGGCCATTTAATGAAGTCTGAACTTTTTCAAGTAGACGGAGCCCGTTCATCACGGGCATTTGGTAATCCGAGATGATGAGATCCGTGTGATGTTCTTGTAACCATTCCAGAGCCGTCGCTCCGTTTTCAGATTCTCCACATTCAAACCCTGCTGATTCCAGCACTCCTCTCACCATTCGGCGAACGGCGGGTTCGTCATCTACAATCAGAACGTGTCGCCCCTGGGTAGAAGAGTTGTTAGTCATCAAAAATAATCCCTCGAAAAAGACAGATAAACCGTCAGGAAATTTTTCAAAATTGATGAACCATGTGTGAAATTTTTACTACTTCCGTATTGTACATACGTAATACGCCTTGGGGAATCCCATCACCATATATTTTGTGTGATGATGTTTTTATTGCCACAATGCTTAAAAAATGTGCAAAGTGCTTATTGGTCCATGAATGAGCTAGACCTGTCATTAGAATATGCTTTACGCACAGTCTTATCCACAGAATGAGTGGATTGGGTCGATTGTGTATAAGCTATTGAAATATTTGAATTATCAATTAGGTTGCCGGCCATGGTCCCACGAAAGGCCGAGCCACTCATAAACAGGGCTGTGATCGCAAGTTTTCAATCAGAATTGGTAAAAAACAGACGTTGAATGTCTGAAGATACGTCTGCTTCCAAGGGAATATTTAGGGTTGGGTGTGTTGAGGGAGCGATTCAGATAATTGAGATTGCACGGCCTCAAATAATGGGGTTTCCGTGAGCAGTTCCACACTTGGTACGTCTAATTGGATAGCCTGTTGCGCGGCGAGGCGGGCGATACGCATGCGGGGAATGGCGATAGAAGGAAACGCTTCTTGAAGGGCGGCAAAGGTTGCCGGCGGTATTTTGACTAAAAATGGATCGCCTTCAGGCGAGGAAAAAATAAAGCATTCCACGTTGGAATGGCCGACTCGATACGTCAATTTGAATGAGAGGTGAGAGGGTTGGATTGAATCATCTGTTGAAGGAAATTGCTGAAATGTACTTTTAACCATCTCAGGTGGCACTCCTGACGGAAGTCCTGGGAGCCATTCGGGTGTACCTGAGAGTTGTCGATGGTAATAGCCTTCAGGGGTCTTGGCTACTCGCCAGGTAATATTCTCATTGAAAAAAGAAAGAATTCTTAAGGGCATAATCGGGATAGTGGCAGAAGGGGATTAAAGGCGTGATTGTGAAAAAGAGACATGGCCATGAGACCGCAGCATATCTGGTTGGGGCCACGCATTCAAATAGCGAGGGTTTTCACTCTCTCAAGAGTATCAGGATTTTTGGTTTGAATAAAAAAAGAATCCATGAAAAATGGAATAGATCCTAATGCAGTT
>QJYE01000289.1 GCA_003235785.1 Nitrospirota bacterium | reverse complement strand
ACATTCCTCGTGCTGTTTTTTTCCCCCTCATATTTTTCGCCTTTCGCCTAACCCCTTTCGCCTCACGTCTGACCCTTTACGCTTCTGGCTTTTGATAGATCGTTGGCTTAACATAGGTAAATTGATGCTCAATCCACTGCAAGCTTTCCGAATGTCCGATAAAAAGATAGCCACCAGGACGAAGATACCGATAAAACTTTCCCATGAGCGTGGCCTGCGTCGATCGATCAAAATAGATCATGACGTTGCGACAAAAGATGACATCTAAAGGGGTTTTAATTGGAAATGCAGGAGCCATCAAATTAATACGACGAAACGCGATCATCTCCGACAAATGTTTTCGTACCTTAAATTTTCCTGTCTGTTCGCCTTTACCACGGAGAAAATGGCGTCGCACCACATCCTGGGGTAATTGGGCCACTCGCTCATCGTCGTAAATTCCGGCCGCCGCTTTTGCCAGTACCCGTGTGGAAATATCTGACGCCAGAACTTTAATATCCCATCTGGATCGATCAGGAATCGCATCGGTCAACGTCATAGCAATCGTATACGGCTCCTCTCCCGAGGAAGAAGCAGAGGACCAAATACGTAAGGAACGAGTCGCCTGAACTTGAGAAAGCACCTGTTCACGGAGAAAATCAAAATGACCCGGTTCCCGGAAAAAGTCCGTCTTGTTCGTGGAAATCAGATCAACCAATTGAGTGAGTTCTTCTTCGCCACCCTTCGCGCACACGCGATCATAATAGGCCTGATAGGAAGGGAGCTGTAATTCCCGCAATCGCTTTCCTAAACGAGAAGTCAGTAAACTCTTTTTTGGGGTATCAAGCTTAATCCCCACTTGCTGATAAATCAGTGATTGAAACTGCTCAAATTCTTTGTCCGTTAATGTCGCGTTCATGTATTTATCCTGTGAAAAAGTGAAAAGTCAGAAGTGAAACGGAAAAAGTGATGAGCCGGGAGCAAGACTCTCTCTATTGGATTGACTCCGTCCTTCTTGCAATTCCCTTTTCATTTTTGACTTCTCACTCATCATGCTGGAAACCAGTAAAACAACATGAGATAGACACCATAGGCTGTCAGAAGTGTACCGCCAAACGTCCACTGTAAAAGATGTCCTAGTTTTCGATGAATCGACACACCAGCCACCATCGCACCAACCCCAATCCCATAGCGCAAACGACGAAATCCTATCACCATATTGGTCCCGCCTAGACCCAGGGTCGTGATGGCTAAACCCGTATGCAAAAGAAGCAATGGAACATAGAACGAACAATATTGTTCGGGTGAGCCTTCGAAATGATCACGACCGAAAATCAGTTGTTTGGTCACATACGCAATCAGCCAAATACCGACCATCGTGCACGCAATGATCATCCATTTTCGATGCGACGCGACATCGTGCCGCTTCGCCGCTTGCACTCCAAAAAAATTCATCCCGTAGGCTACCGTCATCCCAATTAACACCATTCCCCATAACAGATCGGTTATTCGCATGTATGAGGTCTCAAGGAAGGAAAATCTGGCACACTCTTCACGGAACGAGCTTCAGATACACATGAAGCAGGAGGTCAAATAGTCATCTCGTGTTCAGGCCTCCATACTCGATACCTATCGGCAGATGCTCTAGTGGAAATAAGACGCAACCACATTTTTTCTGGGAAAGGAATCTGAGGGGAAAAAGATGAGGGAGGTGAGGAAGGAGCAATCGACAAAAAAATGGCGTGAGCGGCTCATACACCACCCACGCCATATGAAGGACTTCGTCCTAAGAGAGCGAATTATTTCAGTCTGTCAACTATGGCTCCCATAAAGTCCCCCTTCTTCCAATCCTTTTTCGTGGTTTTGGGGTGCTTGTTATGGCAATCCGCACAGCTATCACCCCGGACAATAGGATGCCGCAGATCTTTTTTTATATCCATGAAACCCATATGATCAGACTGGGACCCGTCTATTTCACAAGGAGATCCACAATATCATTCCAGTTTTTCAGTGTGCCAATGATCGTCGGCTCTCCGAGCTGAACATTGAAGGTATCCTCCCGAACCATACGCAACGCAATGACCAGATCATTGAATTCCTTCAAATTGTTGGTTTCAAATATGGTCAAGAAGTCCACGTCTGATAGCCCGGTAGAATGGTACAATTTCCGTTTGATCGTTTTTAAATAGGCTACCGTGGGAACCGTATGTTCTTTCATCATCGCCACACGCTCCTCTTTGGGAAGGTTCCACCATTCGGCATTTTTTCGTATGGGAATCATGATGGCATATGTCGAAGGATCGCCTTCATATTTCGCCGCTTTCAGTTTTTCAAGCAAATCAGGAAAGTCCGGGGCATAATTCAACCCCTTGGTCACCCCACTGATGGTGTATTCCAAATCTAAATGCCGGCCGAGGCGGGTACTTCGGAGCTGAGTCAATAATTGCTGATTGGCTTTGAGGTCGGCGGAATGCAGGCGAAGCATAAAATGAGATTCCGCAGTCAACCCATATGTCCAATAGCCATCCACGGTGACCTGATTTTTGTTTTATTCCAATAATGCTTTCGCCTCCTGTCCTCCTTTTTGCCTTTCTTCCACCGACAAATTTCCCCAGTCTTTATTCAGCTCAAACAGAGCAAAGGTGCCAAAAATTGGGGCATCGGCCGCCCAGGACATGCCAGACAAACCACACTGCACTACCGCGAAGAACACCAGGGATACTAATGCGCGCATACATTTTTCTCCTTTTAACTGCGAATTTGTTGATAATCTTTCATAAACCCCCTCAAATTCGAGTGTGCGCCCACTTGTGAACAGGGCCAAGAAAACAAGGAAGCTTGTAGAAATGTTTGCCACAACCAGGATAATCAGCTTTTATCACTATACTTGGTGAGTTAGGTCAAGAAGAGAAGAAGGCTTGGCTCAAAAAAATTTGTAACTGATCCACATGACTTTCAGTCTTGATCCTCAAGAAAAATATTAAGATACTTGCTAGACAATTCATAAGTCTTCTGGACCCCTCCGGTACCCCATCAATAAACACAACGGCATCTGCATAAAACGAGCGTAAGCCAGATTATATCTTAGGTCAACGGGAAAAATTGTGACGTTAAACGAAAGGCTGTAGGTTCAACCCTTTACCCTTAAGCAAACCCATTCCCGAATTTAAAGGTCGGAGTTTTTCCAGATGAATATGGAACGGATGGGAGGAAAAGGCGAGGAAGGGACCTAAGCCCTCCCCCGCCACTCTTGAAAGAAATGATCTTAAAACTTAATTATCTCAGTCGCACCACAATGGCGCCCATAAAATCACCTTTCTTCCAATCTTTTTTGGTGGTTTTGGGGTGTTTATTATGGCAATCCGCACAACTGTCGACGATAGCATAATCGGCCGACATGCCGACGGTAACTCCGCCATCATCCACAACTAACACTTTTTCTTTTCCTTTGGCTAATTCCACGAGCATGTCCTTTTCCTTGGCACTTTTCGCGACATTGGAGGCATACAAGGGATCGGTCCCAACCAAAGACAAATCAAACTCTTTTATTTCCTTTCCGAGTTCTTTTACGAATTGAGCCGGCAGCATCATGCCGTGGTCATCCTTCACCCAATCTTCAGTCGGTTTCATTCCACCTTTGGTCGCGTCGGCCATAATTCCCTTGATATACACCGTTCTTGCAGCCTTAGAGGTGGCTAAGATGTACTTGGCCGCCATCTCCTTGGCCGCGTCTGCGGCTAGACCGATCGGCGCAACCAAGGCAGAGCCAAGACCTAACATGACAAACATTAGTGAAAATACAGTCCATCTCCTCATACCCATCCTCCTCTTGTAAGTGTAGGGAAACATCATGCAAATAAGTCCGACATGGTTATGGAACATTCAGTATTTCCTCCATAACCAGGTTCAAACACAATGTTAATAAACGGTCTCATAGAATCCTCCTCAGGTTTTTAGAAAAAAATGGATCCAACTTTAGGAGAGAATTTCACAGGCGTTGAAGTGGAAGTCATGATTTCCCCTCTTCGCCCAGCTCCAAGTTATGAGCAGTCTTCTAAAATTCTTCAAAAAAATCATCCCCTGGCTTTTTATGCCCGTTGGACCCCGAACTCCCAACACCCACAGCCACCTCTTTTTTAGTGGGGGAATGCTTTCCCTGAGCTTTACGAGAAACAGACGAGGCCGCACGAGAAGATTGAGATCCCGTTCCGCTGGTCGATTGAGCGTGAACAGATGAGCCGGTTTTCGACATGGGCTCCGAACGTTGAGACCCGGACTCAGTCTGGACCTTAAAAAACTCAACTTGCTGCAACAGGTCTTCGGCTTGTTGCTTCATGGATTGTGACGCTGAGGTGGCTTGTTCCACAAGCGCCGCATTTTGTTGCGTGCCTTGATCCATTTGCATCACAGCCTTATTGACCTGATCTATGCCGCTCGCCTGCTCCTGGGACGCCGCACTGATCTCCGCAATGATATCCGTCACCCGTTTCACTGAATCAACGATTTCGGAAAGGGTTTGGCCCGATTGATTCACAAGAGCACTGCCATCACCCACTTTCTCAACCGACTCATTGATCAATGCTTTAATCTCCTTGGCTGCGGTAGCCGAACGTTGTGCCAGGTTCCGCACTTCCGAGGCCACCACCGCGAAGCCTCGACCCTGCTCACCCGCCCGGGCTGCCTCGACCGCTGCATTCAATGCCAGGAGATTCGTTTGGAACGCGATCTCATCAATCACATTGATAATATCCGCGATCTTTTTACTGCTCTTATTGATTTCATCCATGGCATTGACGGCTTTTTCCGTGACCGCGCCACCTCTTTCGGCTACTTCACGCGCCGTGACGGCCAATTGATTCGCCTGTTTGGCATTATCGGCGTTTTGCTTGATAGTGGAGGTCATCTCTTCCATCGACGCACTGGTCTCCTCTAACGCGCCCGCCTGAGCGGATGTCCGTTGTGACAGATCTTCATTGCCCTGTGAAATTTCTCTGGTGCCTGTGGTAATTCCCGATACGGCCGATTTCACGGACTGAACCACTTCCCCGACTCGATCAAACATCGCATTAAAGGATTCCCCAGTTCGTCCAATTTCATCCCGGGTGACCACCATAGTCCGTGCTGAGAGATCACCTTCTTTGGCTTTTGCAGCCATCGCTTCTAATTCTTTCATGGGCATGACGACAAACTTTCTGAGCAACACATACAACAAGACCATCGTCACAAAACCCACTCCGATAATCCCTAGGTACATGCTATTCAAATTACTATTGAGGTGCGCCATGGGAGCATCCATGGGAATCTGCACGGACACGGCCCCTAACATATCCCCCACTTGTTTGCCATCATGACAGGACACGCAGGCTTTGACACTGGCAAAATCTGGCGTAGCCCGCCGAAACATCATGGCCCCATTCACCGACTCAATACTCGTAAACTCGGTCTGACCGGTAGCCAGTGCTTCTAGAGCCTGTTGTTCAAAGCTATCTCGAGGACCATTCGCCACATTCAAGGGGGTCGCACTAATCACGCGAGCATTGTAGACCCCTTCGTTCGCCAGCGTTTCAGAGGTTTCTCGAGTAAACGTGGCAGGGAAAGGAATTGTATCAGGGGCGTCATGTTCCATACTGACGTTCATACCAGCCCCCTTGGCCTTGACGACAAATTGTTTTGCGACATACGCACGGGTGACTTGAATCTGTTTTTCAATGATCGAGGCTTGAGTGGCTAACACACGATTGAGGTCACCCTGTAATTGCTGGCCCAGAAAATAGGCCCCAGCGCCCAAGAGGCCGGCAAAAACAATCAATGTGCTCACAACCACTTTTGGCCCAATGCCTAATTCATTCCATTTTCCCTGTGTACCCACTTTCATAATTCTTGGTCCTCCTTGAAATGTGAAGAGTCAGAAGTAAAAAGTGAAGAGTAAGGAGTCAGGAGCGGGAAGAAAAATGCAGTCAGATTTTCTCCATACTCCTCACCCTTATTTCCTTACTCCTTACTCTTCACTCTTCACTCCTTACTGATGTTTAGAATTCTTCAAAAAAGTCATCGTCCCCTTTCGAGGCACTTTTTCCATTACCGCTCCCGACCCCCACTGGTTGTGGCGCAGCTTTGACCGGCACCTTGTCGTGGCTAGGGGCCTTCGCTTTTGGCGTTGGGATCGGTTTAATTTCGCCGGTCTGCCGCATGGGCCCACGTGGGGCCAAGCCCAAACTGGCTTCAGTGATCTTAAAGAACGCCACTTGCTCCAAAAGTGCCCCGGCTTGCTGTTTCATGGATTGGGAGGCGGATGTTGCCTCCTCCACGAGAGCCGCATTTTGTTGCGTACCTTGATCCATTTGCATCACGGCTTTATTCACCTGATCTATGCCGCTGGCCTGCTCCTGAGAGGCCGCACTGATTTCAGCAATGATGTCCGTCACCCGCTTCACCGAGTTGACAATCTCAGAAAGGGTTTGACCCGATTGATTCACCAAGTCACTACCATCACCAACTTTCTGCACCGACTCGTTAATGAGAGCTTTGATCTCCTTGGCTGCTGTGGCCGAACGCTGCGCCAGGTTCCGGACTTCCGAGGCCACCACGGCAAACCCTCTGCCTTGCTCACCGGCCCGGGCTGCCTCGACCGCTGCATTCAAGGCCAAGAGGTTCGTTTGGAAGGCAATCTCATCAATCACATTAATAATATCCGCAATTTTTTTACTGCTTTTGTTGATTTCATTCATGGCACTCACAGCTTTATCCGTGACCGCGCCACCCTTTTCGGCGACTTCGCGAGCGGTGACGGCCAATTGATTCGCCTGCTTGGCATTATCAGCATTTTGTTTGATGGTGGAAGTCATCTCTTCCATCGACGCACTGGTCTCTTCTAACGCCCCGGCTTGCGCCGACGTGCGTTGCGACAGCTCCTCATTGCCTTGAGTGATTTCACTAGAAGCGGTCGAGACATGATCGGCCGCTTGGCGCACCTCTCCCACCACATTGGCAATATTATCCAACATCTCATTCATCGCCGCCCCCAACGTCCCTAATTCATCCTTGGACGACACGGTGACCCGGGGGGTCAAATCACCCTCTGCGGCTCGCTGGGCCACCTTGCTGACTTGATTAATACTGGCCGCGCCTTTACGGCCCACCACCAAGCCCACCACCAGAATCAACCCTAAGCAGAACACGGCCGTCAGCATTAAATTGCGATTGAAGGCGATAGCCGCCGCCGCAGCCTCGGCTTTGGGAATCCTGACCAGCACGGACCAATTCATTCCCGGATAACCCAACGCCCCTTTCAGATGGGTATAGCCTACCATTTGCCAGATGTCCTTCCTGGCATGGAGCGCCATCTCAAACCCAGTTTTCCCGGCCACTGCGGCCTTAGCTGTTTCCAGGCCAATTTCTGCCAAATTGAGATTAAACAGAACTTTCTCAAAGTCATGGGTCATGTCTACCTTCCCTTGATTGGAGGGATCATAATCCACAATGACCTGCCCTTTATTCCCCAGTAGCGTGATCTCCGACCCTGGCCAGCCAGCCCCTTTGAGTTCCTGATAGGCGGTTTGCACGATTTCTTCCACTAGGGAAAACTTGACCCGATTGCTCCAATAGCCGATTAAATCACCATCCACGTATACCGGGGCTGAGAAGCCCAACGTCAACCCGTCATCCCCGGTATAGACGGCCTTCACATCCTCATCCACATGCACATCTTCAATGAAGGTCCCCGTCGCGGTATCATTGCCCGCCGCCGTAAAAGGCTGCTTCGTCGTGAATTCTTTGGCTTGCACAGCCTTAAACCATGGCGTTTCCGCATATTTCTTGTCATACAAGGCGGTGGTATCGATCGGATTGCCCTTGGCATCTTTCGAATTGACGGCCATCACATCGCCGACCGGGTCCACCAAGATCGTCAAGTAATAAATTCCGGAAGTCGCCACGTATTGGTTCATGGCATCGGCAATCGCGTTATTTTCCTTGGAGTACCAATGGTAGCGTTCGCCCACAATTTTGTTGAGCCCAAAGGATTGCGGATCGCCATAGCGTTCGAACAAATTTCGGTCGATTTTATCCGCAATGTTTTCCGCCGTAGCCTGGACCCGTAGTCCGGCCGCCATCTCCATCTCCCCTGTAGCCGAACTGCCCAGATACCCGACCGCCGCCATAGGCACGATGCCAAAGATGGCAAACAACACCACCAATTTGGTGGCAATTCCCCAACTAAAAATTTTACTGATAATGCTGTTCATAATAGCCTCGCCTTCTGGTTGTTGATGCCTACGCCACTCATGAAGATTACCGGATGAGCTTCCCTATCCCTGCCTGCCACTTTTCTCTACCATCATGCATGACCATGCAGGACGTTCGGTCGTGCAACATGTGGCTAGATTCTGATAGCGCGGTCTTGTGGAAGGCTAAAGAGGACAGGGGGTGTGGCTTGTTCACTCCAACTCCCGGTGCTCCACCATTTTCTCGCCGTAGGCATCAGGCCATTCATCATGGTTCCCCAATTTTTTCTCCAGCTATCATCTTGGTCTTTGCTCTCGACCCTTGCATTGCCTTATTTGAGGCACCAGGGTTCGAATCTGTTCGCCCCTCATAACCTTTATATTTCTTGATTCATGCCTCTTCCTCATACGTGTCGTGTAGTCTCCAACTATGGGAACCGGACTCGTGGTTGTCCTATAGCATGAGACGTGAAGGGCAGTACCTAATGCTTTAGCGCTGACGCATGATGGCTCAGGCCTTGTAATTATTCAGCCGTCACCGCTATCACATCAGCCACTTCATCCTCCGTGAGCACCCGATCAATATCCAGGAGGGTCACCAAACGGTCATTGGCATTCCCGATTCCAGCCACAAATGAAATATCAACAGTAGTCCCCATATCCGGGGGAGCCTGGATATTCTTAGCATTCAAATCCAACACATCCGAGACAGCATCGACCAAAAACCCCATGACCCGATTGCGGACATTCACCACGACCACCACGGTAAACGAGGTTGGCTCAGTGACCCCCATGCCGAATTTCAGCCGCAAATCAACGATGGGAACAATGGTCCCACGCAAGTTCAGGACTCCTTTGAGATAGGCGGGGGTGTTCGGAATCTTGGTCACATTCGTATAGCCTTTAATTTCCTGAACCTTCAGGATGTCCACGCCATAATATTCCTCAGCAAGATTAAAGGTCAGAAATTGTTGCTCACCGTTAGAGTAGCTGGTCCGAATGTCTTGTTGCTCAGCGGGTTCAATGGTTGCCGTGGACATGATTGCGCTCCTTGGTTATGTACGTCATCAATCACTTCCCTAGTAAAAAGTTAAAAGAAAGAAGTGAAGGCAAAATGGATTTTACTTATGATTTCTTCCTTTTTACGTTTCACGTTTTACTTTTCACGTCTTCGTTAGGCGGCCGCTGTATGGCCGACGCGTGCGAGTTTGGCCAATCCGGGCACATCCAGAATCAAGGCGACCTGGCCGTCACCTAAAATAGTGGCACCAGAAATGGCTTCGATCTTTCGGTAATTTTCTTCCAAACTCTTAATGACGACCTGTTGTTGCCCCGTCAATTCATCCACCAACACCGCGATTCGTCGGCCTTCGGCTTCTACAATCACCAATAAGGCTTGGGCCGGATCGGTATATTCCGGAGTTACATTGAAGACTTCATAGAGTCTGACCACCGGCACCCATTCTCCTCGTAGATTGACCACTTCTCCCTTCCCTACAATACGCTGCAATTCACCAGATTTGGGCCGTATGGATTCAGTCACCGTAATCAGTGGAATAATATAGTTATCTTCTCCAACTCGAACCGTCATTCCGTCGATGATGGCTAAGGTCAATGGTAATTTGAGTGTGAGTTTGGAACCTTTTCCTGGCGTACTGTCGATGGAAACCGACCCACCCAGACCCTCAATATTTCGTTTCACCACATCCATTCCAACTCCGCGACCTGAGATGTCCGTAATGGTATCAGCCGTAGAAAATCCCGCACGGAAAATGAGGTGATACACATCTTCGTCGCTCATCGTGGCCCCATCAGCAATTAAGCCCCGTTCAATAGCCTTTTTGACGATTTTTTCTCGGTTCAGCCCTCGCCCATCATCCTGCACCGCAATGCAAATATTCCCGCCATCATGATAGGCATGTAGGCGAATGGTCCCTCGTTCAGCCTTGCCGTTGGCCACGCGTTCTTCGGGGCCTTCCAACCCGTGATCGGCAGAATTGCGTACCAGATGGGTGAGCGGATCGCCGATAGCTTCGATCAAGGTTTTATCCAGTTCTGTTTCCTCACCAGACATCACCAACTGTATTTGTTTACCGCTCTTTCCTGACAGATCCCGTACCAACCGTGGGAAGCGATGAAAGGCCGATCCAATCGGCATCATCCGGATTGACATGACTCGCTCTTGAATCTCCCGCGTATTGCGTTCTAATTGCACAATTCGTTCTTGTAACAGGGGCAATTGGCTCATCGTAAATTTTTCACCAAGATCGGTAATCATCGATTGAGTAATCACCAACTCGCCCACCAAATTAATGAGTTTATCAATCTTGTCAGTATCGACTCGTATGGAAGCAACTTCCCCTTTTTTGAGCTGCTGCTGCTTTTGAAGTGCTTTAT
>QJYE01000443.1 GCA_003235785.1 Nitrospirota bacterium | reverse complement strand
CAGCGATGATGGGACCGTGAAAATGTGGGATATCAAGAATGGGCGCCAGTTTCGGACAATTAAATCCCATAAAGGTCCAGTGCGAGGGATCGCGCTTTCGGCCGACGGGAAATACCTCGCCACAGCTGGAAATGACCGGGTAATTACTCTATGGGAAGGTGGCGAATAAAACTGGAAACGCCAGAAAGCCGTTTCTCAAGATTGGCTTAATCTTCATGCCAATTATCCCGGTCTGAATCAGCACCTTCTTCAGACCGGACGATCTCATAACGTTTACACTTTTCCCAAAGACCCTTTCGAGACAAACCGAGCACTTTAGCTGCAGTGGTCCGACTCCATCCTGTTCGTCGAAGTATTTCAAGGATATGAGATCGCTCAAACTGCTCTCGTGCGACCACTAAGGTTTCCATGGCCCCATTCTTCAGCTTTGTTCTCCCACCCAGATCTCCGCAAAACCCACAGTCTTTTTGTGGCTCCCCTCCTAAATACGGGCATTGGCTTTGCCCACAAAGATCTGCGATCTGAATTTCTTGAGACTGCTGGGCCAAGGCAACCGCCCGCTCAATCGTATTTTCTAGTTCACGAACGTTGCCAGGAAACCCATAGCGAAAGAGTACTTCCCGAGCTTGCCGAGATAACGTCTTGGGTTCTTGATGATTGCGAATGGCCATTGTTTCTAAAAAATGTTGGGCAATGGTCAAAATATCCTCACGCCGCTCCCGCAGCGGGGGAATCTGCACCGGCACCACATTCAAGCGGTAATATAAGTCTTCCCGAAATCGTCCCTGCTCCACTTCCTTCCGAAGATCCTTTTGTGTCGCACACACCAGCCGTACATCAACTTCAATTGTCTCATTTCCACCCACTCTCTCGAACTGACGCTCCTGCAAGACCCGAAGAAGCTTTATTTGGACCACCGGGGCAATCTCTCCGATTTCATCCAAAAATAAGGTTCCTTGGTGAGCTAACTCAAAGCGGCCACGACGCTGTCGAATCGCACCAGTAAATGCGCCCTTTTCGTGACCAAACAATTCTGCTTCCAAGAGCGTTTCGGGCAGCGCGGCACAACTCACTTTGACCAGGGCATGTTTGTGTCGGGCGCTATTGGCATGAATCGCATTGGCAATTAACTCCTTCCCCGTTCCACTTTCCCCAACCACTAACACCGTGGAATCCGTATTGGAAACCAACTTCACCTTCTCCAAGACCTGATGCATTCGTTCGTTTTTCCCCACGATCCCTTGGAAACTGAATTTATGCTCTAACTCTTCACGTAGCACACGGTTTTCTTCGCGCAGAGCTACCACGGCACACACACGTTCGACGCTCAACAATAATTCATCCATAGAAAATGGCTTGGTAATGTAATCGTAGGCTCCACCCTTCATGGCATGCACGGCGGTATCGACCGAACCATGGGCGGTTATCACAATCACTTCGGTAGCAGGCCATTGCGCCTTGCATTGGGCAACAATCTGAAGCCCATCAGCACCGGGCAATCGCAAATCGGTAATAACCAAATTAAACCGAGAAGCCTGTAATCGCTCCAACCCTTCTAGGCCAGTACTGGCTTCCTGGACCTCATACCCTATCGCCGTCAGCGCATCCACCATGGACACACGCATTAGCGGTTCATCATCAATAATCAGAATTGAACCATGCTTCATGAATTCACCTTCACCGTTGAAGGCACTCGAGATCGTATCACGGGCAAGCGAACCGTAAACCTCGTGCCTTTCCCCTCTTCACTCTCGACTAACATTTCACCACCATGCCGTTGCACAATACCTAAACTCACCGACAGTCCCAAACCCGACCCCTCACCCGTGCCTTTGGTCGTAAAAAATGGATCAAAAATATGTGGGCGCACATGTGAGGCAATACCACAGCCATTGTCTTCGACAAGAATTTCACAGGCATCGTCGTGTTTGCGTGTTGTCAGACTCACATGCCCTCCTTTTTGCAGTGACTGAACTGCGTTCAGTACCAGATTCATGAGTACCTGCTCAATCATCAGGGCATCAATCATTAACGAGGGGAGAGACTCATCATAATGCTTTTCCAGGACCGCCTGCCGCTCAACAAAGACATGCTCAGTTAACACCCCTACACGGTCAAGAATGGGGTGAAGATTCGCTGAGGCAAGTTCCAGCTCACGCTGTTGAGAGAAATCTAAGAGCTGCCGCACAATGCGTTGCACCCGTTGCAAGCCATCTTCCATAAAATGCAAATATTCTTGTGCCCGCTCAGGTGTCAAAGTACCCTTTCGAATATTGTACAGACAATTCAAGATACCGCCCAAGGGATTATTGATTTCATGGGCCACACCTGCTGCTAATTGCCCGATGGAAGCCAAGCGCTCCGAATTCTGGACCTGCTGTTCCAACCGCTTGCGTTCGGTAATATCCCGCGCAATGCCCAAGACTCCCATCTGCTCCCCTTCCTCATTCAGCAGGGGCGCCACACTCACCAATACAGACCGTAATTCCCCATGTTTACTCACAATCTCCACTTCATAGTCTTGCTTGGCCCCCATAGCCAACGTTTCCTCTAAATGCCGACTCCGAAACCGTTTGGACAGCAAGGAGAGATAGGGTTTCCCTATTAAATCTTCTTTTTGATACCCCCAGGCTTCGACTTTGCCATTGAGATAGGTAAACCGCAAATCAACATCTAAGGTGTAAATAACGTCATTCGCATTTTCTAATAAACTCTCAATATACACCTTCGCCTGCTCAATCTCCCGCGTTCGCTCAACCACCTTTTCCTCCAGCGCTTCATTATACCGCTGAAGGGTAACTTCCAGCTTTTTGTGCTCAGTAATATCCCGCAACTGCACCATGATAGATGAGCGCGGCCCCATATCGATTCGAACAAGATCCATCTCCATTGACTTGATCCGCCCCTGTCGATCAGATGTTTCAATTTCCGTGGTAGGAACTTGAGGCTCACCTTGACTGACACGTTCTAGTAAATTTTGGCTAGCCTCTTGAAAATCTGTCGCGACCAGCTTCACAAAAGAATCACCTGCCAAATCTGAAGGACCATAGCCTAAAATGTCTTGGGCTCGAGCATTGACATCCAACACCTTTCCTTCAAGATCTACCACAAAAATAGAATCTGCCGCCAAATTAAACAGCGCTTTATACCCAGCCTCGGAATCGGACAACTGTTGCGTCCGCTCTGTCACCTGATCTTCCAGTTGATTGGTGTGACGTTCAACCTCCCGCTGCAAAGCTTTTCTATCTGTAATATCCCGAACAAACCCTCGTGAATACACC
>QJYE01000083.1 GCA_003235785.1 Nitrospirota bacterium | reverse complement strand
TGCAATACCGCTTGGGCTTAATTCTACATCCGTCCACCCAGTGAACCGTTTCTCTTTATTCCAAATGCTTTTTCCGTGTCGAAGGATGGTGAGTGTGCTCATGATTTATGACCGAGACAGGGAGGGAACATCCTCTTTAAGCCACGTGTAAGCCCATCTATGGGGTCGCCTTTTTGATGGCTGGATGTCAATGAATAGATCACTTCCTCCTGGGGGTGGTTGAGCGTCTTCAATGTGAAGCGATGGTAGCCAAAAGATCATGCTTGGATATTGTGATGGTGGATTTCAGGGTATGCCTGATTAATTGGGTCGTCGATCGGAAGGCAGCATTTTCCACATTTGACATATCCCGTCAATCAATCAGGAATGGTAACATTTCTTTTTGGTGCTCACAATAAAACGGGTTATGCTTTCGTTCTCCTTGTTGTGGTTGAAGGGGATGGGTTTGTCAAAATTGTCTAGTAGGGACATGAATTGCCCTGTCTGCTTACACATCTTGATAGGCATTGGTTGATACTGGCTATGCGTTTTGGTAAGACCTTCGCATGTCAATGCGCCATGCCAGATCGATATTGTCACGATTCGGGCTCTGTGAATTCATGATTTTAAAAATTGCTTGGAAGGCCCCTTGTGTTGAATTCCCCGGTGTCCACGTCTTCTCTCATAACTGATGGACTGTGATGCAAGTATTTCCTCAAAAAAGTTGGTCGCCCATCCCGTCTTGTCCTAACGGATAAGTTCCGGACTGGAAATTCTTCAACGGGCAGTGCCCGATGACTTATGCTTCAGCAATTGTTGCGTCAACAGTATGTTCTTCTCGTATTTGTAGTTAATCGAGGCGAACGCACGATCCTTTAAAAGAGGTAGGGTAGAATGGCTTTAATGACAAGAAGGAATGCCTTGGTCTTGCTTATCACTATGCTGTCAATAGGAGCATTTTTTCTTCTAGGAGAATTGGGTGTCCGTCTGTTTGTGGAAAATGGAGACATTACTCCGGAATCTTTGAGAAATCAATCTGTGCAGTATGAACCGGTTGTGTTTGCCAGACATGCGTTAAAGCAGGAAGCCCGTATGGTCAATAGACTTTTTGGCAGGAAGAAAGGGATGGTATGGGAAATCAATGAAAAGGGATACCGGGGACCAAACTTTGAGGAGAAAAAACCAGCTGGGACCATTCGGATAATGATTTATGGTGGGTCTGCTACTTTCGATATAGAAAGTACGAAAGGGGAAGATTGGCCGCACCGGGTGCAAGAAATACTCCGGAAGTCGGGCGTCCCTAATGTGGAAGTCATCAATGCCGGTGTTAATGGGCATACCGCACTTGAATCTGTTGGACGATTGTTTGCCGAGGGCTATGCGTTTGAGCCAGATTATGTCCTGATCTATAATGCGTGGAACGATATTAAATACTTTAGTTCTCCTAAGACAGCATTGCGCACTTTACGTCCTTCTCTTTTGGACTTTGACCCTCGAATTTCCTATGGAAACATTATTGACCGTTGGCTTTGTGAATGGTCACATTTGTACACCGTCTTGAGAAGAGCGTACTACAAGGCGAAATTAAAGATTGGAACAGAGGGAGTAGAGAAATCTGGGGACTTGCAGTATTCAATAGCGACACTCAATTCCAACGGCTTTCGCCAATATGAGCTTGCGATGGAAGTCTTTGTTGATTTGGCCCGCAACATTGGTGCTGAACCCATTCTGCTAACTCAGGCTCGTCTGGTGCATGAATCTAATAATCTGGCTTCGCAAGCGCAGAAACGCATTGATTACCATTACGTTGGATTGAGCCACGAGGCTCTGGTTGAAACGTTCAATCGTCTCGATACAATTGTTCGAGCAGTAGCCACTAAAAAAGGTGCCACGTTGATTGATGCTTCTGGTCAACTCTCTGGAAAGAATTGGGCGTTTTATGACCATGTGCATGTGGTGCCAAAAGGCTCTGAAGCCCTCGCTCAATTCGTAGCGGATCAGCTTCGCCCCCTACTGAAGACACCATGATTACCTGCCTATTATAACCTCAGTCATAGTCCCACCATTCGTGGCAGGTAGGACGGTTTGGGGGGGGGGAAAGAGCTGACCATACTGGTTCATCACCTTTACGGTCTTCGGGGTCTTAGTGTACTGACGGATGTAGCACATCAGCTTTCTGGCCAAGTTTTTCACTGATGTGAAGATGCCCCGTGAAATCACCTCGCGCTCAATCTTGGCAAACCACAGTTCCACCTGGTTCAGCCAGGAGGAATATATGGGGGTAAAATGTAAATAGACCTGCTAATAAGCTTTAAGAAATTCCGTGACTCGTCTGGTTTTATGGGCGGACAGGTTATCGATGATGAAATGGATTTCCTGGCCAGCAGATGGTGGGACGACGAGGTCGGTCAGAAACGCCACCAATTTTTTCGACGTGTGCCGCTCGGCCGTCTTCCCCAGGACATCACCCGTTTGGGTTTTGAAGGCGGCATGCAGAGACCGGGTGCCATTACGATAGAATTCAAACCCATGGCGTTCGGCTCGACCGGGCGACAGTGGCAACACCGGCTCCCCTTTCGATCGAGCGCCTGGATGGCGGTTTTTTCATCCACACAAAACACGGCGGCATGTTGCGGAGGATTTAGGTAGAGGCCAATGATGTCCGCGGCTTTTCTCTCAAAGCTCGGATCGTTGGAAACCATAAGCCGGTCTAAGCTGTGCGGCTTGAGCCCATGCTTGGCCCAGACCCGGGCCACTCGCATATGACTGACGCCAAGTTGGTCCGCCAGTTTTCGCGTACTCCAGTGGGTCGTCCCATCAGGGGGGAAGCCGCCTCGTCACTTCCAGAATGCGCGCGTCCGTTTTGGGAGTATTGGGTTTGGGACGTTGCCCACGATGACGGCTGTACAGGCCTGCCAACCTGGCGTCAGCAAATCGTTGGCGCCAGGTCGCGACAAAGCCTCGACTGCAGCCCACGTGTTCACAGATGATATTCCAGGTCAGGCCTGCCGCCAGCAGCAGAATTACCGGGGCCCAGCTGGCATCTTCCGCCAGCCCAGTCCGAGTCGTGGCCCGTTGCCTCAGTGCCAGGCGCTCTCGTTTGGGGAGGTCCTCTGTTTCATGAGCACGATTATGGTCTATAAATGGGTGTTACAATCCACTAGTATATTAGAACTCAAGGAATTGGTATCGTCGTGCATTCGTCTGGGGGAGGGCAGCCCGATTGCCTTCAGGGCATCCAACAGCCCGTGGGAGAGCACTTGGGGTCACCCCTCGTTTTCTATCAATCCTAACAGTTGCTGGGGCCCTGTTA
>QJYE01000518.1 GCA_003235785.1 Nitrospirota bacterium | reverse complement strand
ATTTCCAAAAAACACCGAAACAACCAACAACGCTCAATCCCACTATCAATCCCAAATGGAACGATTGTTTGATGGGACTCATTCATACCGATTCCTGCCAACGATCATCAACTGCCTCAAACATTATTGATAGTTTTGAGTTTGACTCACTGCACATAGAGGGACTGGCCCAACCCCCCATTCAATAAATAAGGATATTTTTTATACTTATAAGAGGAAGAGATTGCCATGTCGGATTTTGAAAAGCTGGGAACCTTTTATTTAGGACGGCCGTATGACTTGGCGAATAAAACGGCCAAGCCGGGGCTGCTCTTGTACGATTCAAAAGACCTGGTAACTCATGCCGTTTGCGTGGGCATGACGGGCAGCGGCAAAACCGGTTTATGTATTGGGTTACTCGAAGAAGCGGCCATCGACAATATCCCGGCGATCATCATTGATCCCAAAGGGGATATGGCCAATCTTCTACTAACCTTTCCAGACCTGAAAGGGAGTGATTTTCTTCCCTGGATCAATCAAGACGACGCCAAGAAAAAAGACCTGACGCCAGAAGCGTTTGCCGATAAAGAAGCGGCGAAATGGAAAGCCGGCTTGGAGTCCTGGGGGCAAGACGGAGCCAGAATTGCGCGGCTCCGTGAAGCGGCTGAATTTTTGGTCTATACCCCGGGAAGTACAGCAGGGTTGCCTGTTTCCATTCTGCAATCGTTTTCCGTGCCTTCTCCGAAAATTCTGGAAGATGCCGAACTCTTAGGCGAACGCGTCGGCACGACGGCCACCAGCTTACTCAACCTGGTGGGTCTGGATGCTGATCCGCTGCAAAGTCCTGAACATATTCTGCTCGCCAATATCTTGAAGACTTCCTGGGAGGCTGGCCAAGACCTCACCCTTTCTTCATTGATTCAATCCATTCAATCTCCGCCATTTTCTAAATTGGGCGTGATGGACTTGGAATCGGTTTTTTCTTCGAAAGATCGCTTTGCGCTAGCCATGCGGTTTAATAATTTGCTAGGCGCACCAGGGTTTGCTGCATGGCTGGAAGGCCAGCCCATGGACATCGATCAGATTTTGTATTCTCCAAGCGGCAAACCGCGCATCGCCATTTTTTCTATCGCGCATTTGAATGACACGGAACGGATGTTTTTTGTGAGTCTGCTCCTGACGCAAATGGTAAGTTGGATGCGCACGCAATCCGGCACCACCAGCCTTCGGGCGTTGCTCTACATGGATGAAGTCTTCGGCTTCTTCCCGCCCATCAAAAACCCGCCCTCCAAAGCTCCGATGTTGACTATGCTGAAACAAGCGCGGGCATTTGGTTTGGGCGTGGTGCTGGCCACCCAAAACCCCGTGGACTTGGATTACAAAGGATTAGGAAACACCGGGACCTGGTTTATCGGCCGGTTGCAGACTGAACGGGACATGGCTCGCGTGCTGGATGGGTTGGAGGGGGCCGCCGCTAATAGTGACGGGAAATTCAATCGTCAGAAGATGGAACAGATGATCTCCAGCCTCGGAAACCGTGTGTTTCTCATGAACAATGTTCATGACGATGGACCGGAAATTTTTGAAACTCGCTGGGTGTTGTCGTATCTACGAGGACCGTTGACACGAACCCAGATTAAGACGTTGATGGATCCGGTGAAAGCTGGTGCTCAGGCTGAAACAGCCGCAACCCCTCACACATCCGCCTCAAATCAAAGCTCACGTATTTCAACTGCAGGAGCGGCGAGCCATCCCCCTATTCTGCCTCCAGAAATTTCGCAATTTTTCGTTCCCCTTCGTGGCTCACAACCTTCGGATTCCACGCTCGTGTATGAACCCCGCCTCGTGGCATCAGCGGGTGTCCATTTCCTCGATGGCCGGAAAAAGATTGATGAGTCCCGGGACCTGACCGTGCTTGTTCCTATATCTGATGACGCCATACCCATTGAATGGGATGATGTTGTGATCGCCGACCTTGCTCCAGATGACTTGGAAGCCACGGCTGAAACAGGCGGCACATTTGGGGAACTCCCTGCACCAGCCAGCCAGGCCAAAAATTATAAAAAATGGCAGAAGGACTTTGAAACATGGGTGTACCAAAACCACACATTCGAGATTTGGAAAAGTCCTGCCTTCAAAATTACATCGAATCCAGGCGAATCGGAACGAGACTTTCGCCTTCGTGTGCAACAACTCGCCCGCGAAACCCGCGACGCGGAAACCGAAACCTTACGGAAAAAATATGCCACAAAAATGGCTGGGATCGAAGACCGTATTCGCCGGGCAGAACAGGCGGTCGCACGTGAGGAGGAACAAGCCAGGCAACAGAAATTCCAAACGGTGATTTCTTTAGGAGCCACCGTGCTTTCGGCCTTCCTAGGCAGGAAAGCCGTGAGCGGCAGCTCTATCACCAAAGCCACCAGCACCATCCGGGGCATGAGTCGATCGATGAAGGAGAGTCAGGATATCGATCGGGCAGAAGACACAGTCGAAGCTCTCAAGCAACAATTGGCTGCCCTTGAAGCGGAGTTTACGAAAGAAGCCGAAATACTTGCCGCTCAATCACAGGCCCAGTCCGAAACTTTGGAAACCATCACGATTCGACCCAAAAAATCCGACATCACCGTCGAGCTTTTCGGATTAGGGTGGGTGCCACATTGGCAAAATTCCCAAGGCCATCGAACTCCTGCCTGGGAATAAGAAGACCTTGGGAATACGCAACATTGGTGATGATCTCATCCCATCGTCATGCCCGCCAGACGGGCATCCCTTCCAACGAACCAGGATAGATTCCCAATGAAAAATGTCGGTAATGACGGAGATGATCAATTTCCATTTTCCCCTCAGCACTTTCCTTTCGAGGCGCTGATCCCGTATCCTCATTCGAAACCCGGCTAGAGACTTCTTTCAGTCGGTGCGAAGCGACCCCCTCTCCATTCCGTCTATGTAGGATTGATTGCCCCTATTCAGACGTCATCTCTTCATAATTCAATCGGAGGTACTTCAATGGAACTCATTCAACAACTCGTCAGTAGCTTAGGCGTCAACGAAGATCAAGCGAAAGGCGGCGCTGGGCTGTTGTTTAATTTAGCCAAGGAAAAATTAGGCACAGGGGACTTTCAACAGCTCGCCGACAATATTCCTGGAATCACTGCCCTCTTAGGGGCAGCACCCGCTCCCTCCACAGCGGCCTCTGCCGGCGGCGGCCTCATGGGAGCCTTAGGAGGCGTTGCGGCCTCACTCGGCGCTGGCGGATTAGGCGGCAAAATGGAAGGATTGGGCAATCTGGCCAATTTGGCGAGTGGATTTTCGCAACTAGGCCTCAGTTCAGACATGGTGGCAAAATTTG
>QJYE01000439.1 GCA_003235785.1 Nitrospirota bacterium | reverse complement strand
AACAGTCGACAGCAAATCATTCGTGAGGTTGATCAACCTAAAAACGGCAGTTGCTATACACCGTCCAGGCCTCGACCCTTCGACCACCTCAGGGTCAGCGCAAGCGGTTTTTGACGCACTCACCCAAAGGGTGAAGTCTCCGTTCGCCCTGAGCAGCCTGCGGAGCGAACGTATCGAAGGGTTGCGTCCCTACCAACTGCCGTTTTTAGGATCAACACTTAAAAATTCTCTGTTCCATGCATTCGCGCAAAGAGCTCCCAATCAAAGGGCTTCGGCACGACAGCATGAAGGGGAATCGGCTGAATCGCACCTGAACCCTGGTAGGCTAACATGCAGCCCACAACCTGTTCCGGCTGTTCAACCAACCGGCGGATTGCTTCATACGCCAGATGTTGCGCCATGGCTTTATCTGTAGGCGTGGGCGTTGCTCCGCGTAAGGTATGTCCCAGAATGGTGGCTTTCGTCGCCACCGACAGGGGGTAATGTCCAGGTCTGGCCTGGAGGTGCGGCCATTGAGCAATTCGTTCTGCCACATACTTGCTGAGGCCATGTACCCCTCCTTCTGGATGATGACGATGAGGTGTGCGTTCCGCCACCACAAACAGATGGCTTTTGTTTCGAACTCCCAGGGTTTTTTTCAGGGTACCCAAAATGACTTCTTCAATATACGCGTCAGGATCAGGATGCTCATTCACCAATAATCCTTCAGCTCTGGCTTGATAGGCACACGTTAACGCCAAATGTCCGGATCCGGCTCCCATCACTTCAACGAAAAATACACTCCCCATGGCCGCACTTGTGGCCTTCAGGGATTCAATGGATTTATTGGCAAGCTCCACTGCTGAGTGCAACCCCAGGGCGGCCGTGCCGGCGAGATTGTCGTCAATCGAACCCGGAATGCCCACCACTTGCACACCAAACCGTTCGAAGAGGGCACGGGCCCCTCGTAAGCTGCCATCACCTCCCATGACGACCAACGCCCCATCTTGCAGATAGGGTTTCAGATGATGCATGGCCTCCAGTTGAGCCTCCTCACCTTTAAATTCCTCAAATCGGCTACTGCCAATGGGACTGCTGGGATGATGACTCATCCCACGTGTCTCCTCTTCCGTCACTAATCCAATCCAATTATTGACCAAACCAAGAAATCCATGCTGAGCAAAATAGACTTCAAGCCCTAATCGAGCCCCGGTCACGCGAAGCTCCTTTAAGGCCGCTCCCGCTCCCGCAAAATCACCACCAGACACCAACGCGACGAGCTTCCGAAGTTGTCGTGGCTTCAACGTCACCTTCTCGCTGCGGGTGCGTTCCACGGAGACCCAGGCCTCACGTGCCACCCGTTCTCGCTCCGAAAGACCGACCGCTGTGGAATATCCGGATAATTGCCCATGCTCAAAGGTGAGAAGCACCACATTGTCCTGTCCCTCCTTGTAACCTCCAAATTCGGAAAAGGCTTCACTGAACGGGCGAGGATCCAAATAAATTAACAACGCCCGCAAAGTCGAGCTATGCGTATACAGACACAACACCTGTCCCAGATGACCCTGTCCCAATTGGTGAAATCGATCCACCAGCTCGACATAGAGTTCGAAGAACGAATGCCCCCCGGGGTAACTGTAGAGGGGATGCTTAATCAGCCGTTGGGCGGTTTTGTTATCGACGCCAAACGCTTTGGCGGCTTCCTCGATTTCTTCGGTTTTTTCTATGCCGGTGGCCCAGCCGAAGTCTTGAGACTCCAGCGCCTTTTCGATGATGGGCTCTTTCGTCGTACCGGACTTTGGGTCCAGGATGGCGACCACCCGTTCAAAAAGTTGTCGGGTATTGGGACTCGAGCTCACGAGATGTGCAAACAATGAAGCATCGAGGTAATTATGCAATTGAAGGAAGTCCAATTGCTTTCCCACCAGGCCCACCGTCTTAGCCAAGGCCTCACCAATGGCGTCAGCCTTAGGAATGCCCCGTTCGGAGTCCAACACGTTGCGTAACCGACGCCCGACCCGGCACTTTTTACTATCCACTTGGGAGATACCATGGCGCATGGTGAGAAACAGCGTTCGCTCATGTAAATCTCGTGGCATCAACCAAAAGCGATCATCCCCGATGTCGAGCACGATACGGCCTTCAGCCAAATTCGGTGTCATATGTATGCGCGGCACAATGGCCACGGGCCGACGGCGAATCGGCTTTTGGGTCGCCCCGATCGGCGCCCGGAATAAGGCTTCAAGTTCCCCCTGAGCCAGGAGCTGATTCCATGCGGCAAAAAAGACAATGGCGTCTCCACCACAGGCCTGGTCAATTACTGTCTGCCTGGCAGTGGTATAGGCCACGGCATCCATAAAACCGGCTTGGGCTTGCTGGACAAAGGCCCTGATCGCTGCCATCGCCTGGGGAACATATGCGGCCCGATCTATCGAGGCGACAGGCGGGTCCGGGAACTGAATTCCCTCTGCCGGCGGTCGACTGGCAAGCCACTCACCATAGGCAAGCAGGCCTTCCACCGTAACAAAATCGAATGTGTCTTTATCGAAACTCATATTTTATACCTTTGGTGTGAGGACTATAGAATGATGCGACGTCTCTTCTTGATGAAAAACAGATTGAATGCCACCTGATTGCTTTCCCGATACAATCCCTTTACCAAGGCTTCTGCCTCTCGTCGCGCGGCAGGGTCATCCTGAAAAGTGAGGGATTGTGAAAAAGAATATCGAGTGCGGTCAGACCGTCCACGGATCGTGTTCCATATGGTGAGAGAGCAGACAATCAAGAATCATGATCGGATTGGAATTGTGGACTAAATTGTAGCCCAAGGTCCATATGGACCTGCACACGTTCGTCCACTTCCCGTTCTAGGGTCTAGGCATCTTTTAGATTACGATTGAGTGAACCCTCCCTTAACCGGGAGCACGTGTTTGTCGGAGAATGCGCGCTTCTTGCTTTCTTAGGTTTTACGGAATCTGGTATGATAAAAGTCTTCTTAACTTTTGAAAAAAGGTTCCGAGCATCGAGAGACATTGATAGCGTCTCTCAAGAACATTGACCCTGGCCGGAGGTTTGATGTATGCCCAAATCTGCTCCCTACCCTGAAGATGAAGTCCAGCGTCTTCACGCGTTAAGTTTCTATCAGGTGCTCGATACCTTACCCGAGTTGGCCTTTGACGACTTAACATTTCTTGCCAGCACCATTTGTCAGACACCCATCGCGTTAGTCAGCCTGGTTGACGATCATCGTCAATGGTTTAAGTCAAAAGTTGGAATCTCTGCTGAAGAGACTCCACGAAACATTACGTTTTGCGCCCATGCCATTCTCCATTCTGACGTCATGATTGTACC
>QJYE01000028.1 GCA_003235785.1 Nitrospirota bacterium | reverse complement strand
TACGCCCCGGAGTAGGGCATCAACTTCATCTTGACTCAGAATCTTTTCCATAGCCTTACACTTGTAAAAAGTAAAAAGGGGAACGTGAGAAGCAAGAAAATGAAGAATTCATTATCTTTTTTTTTCACTTCTTCCTTTTCATTGAATTATTGAATGATAAAATCCGTAAAGAACACATTTGCCACTTTCCCCTTGCTCATCACCCCATTGACCCGTGTCTGAATTTCTTCGCGAATTCGACGTTTGCCATTCACCGTTCGTAACAACTGGGATTCTTTGCTACTTAAAAGCACGAGCAAGGCGTCACGAATGGCAGGGACTTTGTTCTGATAGTCCGTTTTTTCTTCGGGGCGATCGAGTTCTAATTTAATGCTCACTTTGAGAAACCGCAGCTCATCTCGATCGGCTAAATTGAGTAGAAACGGTTCCAATTCCATGATCGGCCCTGGAGCTTGAGCATGTTCCGCTCCTTGTGTATCTTCCGCATGTTTGTTCCCTTCTTCTTTTTGCCCACCCATAAAAAACCATGCAGCCCCACCCCCTCCTCCCAGTAGCAAGAGGCCAAGAAGGCCTAGCACCATCATTTTTTTTCCTGACCCCGCTTTTGCCAGCGCGGATTCTGCGTCAGTTTCCTCAGCCATACCGTAACCTCACATACAAAATAGTTGTTTGCCCGGACGTCTTCACTCAAACTCAGCAACCTCTATGCCACCATGCCGTCTTTAGGCATTTCTCCTTTACGACAGAGGAAACATGATGAAAACTAAGGAATTTTCTTCTATTGTTCATCGTCTTCTCCTGACAACAACGAAATTAATCATGAGGATTTTCGTCATTTTCCTGGCGTGGCGCTGGAACCTCTGACGGTTTAGACGAGTTGAAATGTCTTCCCTCATAGTTCTCCTACTTCATCACCCCAATAAAAAAGCCCCCGGCCAGCATCTGCTAACCGGGAGCTTCCAGTTTCCTCAACTTCGAGAAAATATTACCGCGCCAGATTCACAAGCTCTCCGAGAAGATCATTGGTCGTCGTGATGATTCGAGAATTGGCTTGGAATCCACGCTGCATGGTAATCATATTCACCAACTCATCACCTAAATCCACATTGGAAGTTTCTAAGGTACTTGCAGAAACTTTTCCAAATGAACCTGAACCCGGGGCTCCTTGCAAAGGAGTTCCGGAATCACCGGATTGAATAAACAAATTTCGTCCGATTGGTTGCAGTCCATCCGGGTTAATAAAACGCGTCAATGCCACCTGGCCAAGATTTTGTGTGGTCCCATTGGAAAATCGGCCCGTAATTGTGCCGTCTTCCCCAATTGAGGTCCCTGTCAACGTGCCATTGGCAAACCCATCCTGCGACAGGGTCAACAGGACAGAAGAAGAGCCCTGCTGCAGCATACCGTCGCTTCCCGTTCCACTATCCGTGGTCACACTGGTGCCAAAGTTCAAAGCCATGGCCTGGGCGGCCGTTGAACCATTACTAAAATCAATCCCCGTCCCACCGGTATTGAAATAGGTAATCGCACTCTCCGTATCCAATAACCCGCCGGTAGTAAACCCTAACGTGCCTCTGGCCACTAACGCATTCCCCGTGGTGGCATCACTATTCCCTGCCGTGACCGTAACCTCCGATTCAGCCGCCACTACATTATATTGCCAGGTATTGTTGGCGGTTTTTGAAAAATACACTGTCAAATCATGTCCGACCCCTAGAGAATCAAACACTCGAACCCCCGTGCTGAACTGAGAGATCGATGTACTCGACGGGTCTGCCAATAATTGTGCGGTTGAGAAGGCACTCAAGACGGGTTCACTGGCATTGAGGTTCCCGCTCATGTTGACGGCTGTGGTAGCCGTGCCGACTTGTTGTGTGGTCGATAACACTAAATCATCAATTGTCCCCAAAATATTTCCGCTCGCATCTACTTGGAACCCTTGAAGTTGCAATCCGGCTGGATTCACAATATTTCCAGAAGAATCAATATTAAACTGACCCGCTCGAGAAAAAAAGATATTCCCCGCCGAATCATTGACTTGAAAAAATCCGTCCCCATCAATCGCGAGATCTAAAGAATTAGATGTGGTTTGGAGGGATCCTTGTGTAAAACTCGGATCAATGCCCAACACTCGAACCCCACGTCCTTCTACGAGGGCCGAACTTGTTCCACCACCACCGATGGTTGCACCAAACAAATCTCCAAAAGAAACGGTTCGACTCTTGTACCCCACGGTCTGCGCGTTGGCGATGTTGTTTCCGATTTCACTGAGTGCTCGACTGGTCGCGTTAATTCCACTTGTGGCTGCAAAAAACGCTGAGGTAATGCCCATTGGTAATTACTCCTTGGTTACGAGCATCTCGCACATCCATGTTCGGCATGCTACTAGGTTTATTGAATTGAAATGATCTCCTGGCTATTGAGTGTTTTGCCACTTTGAACGACCACAGGCTTTTCGGCCCCCAACAGAATATTGGTGACTTTCTCATTGGCAAACGTAAAGTTTGGTACCGGCTTTTGATTCGGATCTAACGCTCGAACTCTGAACTGATACACTCCTTCCGGCAGCCGTTCTCCATCTTGATCCTTCCCATCCCATTGCACCTGATGAGACCCGGCTGTACCCGGAACCTCTGATGGAATACTGCGGAGGATTTGCCCCTTTTCTCCCAGCACTTCAACCGTGACCAGGCTGGCCGTCCCACTCAAGGCATAGGCCAGGGTCGGCTGATCGGCATTGCCAAGACTGACCGTATCCCCTTCTGACACCACCGTTCGCCCCACTAAATTAATGAGATCAAATTGTGTGCGTCGCGTATCTTGTCCGACTAATTGTTCTAACAGGTCATTGGTGTTCGTGGTTTGTTCCAACGTGGTAAATTGCGCTAACTGCGCGACAAAATCTTCATTCTGCGTAGGGTTGGTGGGATCCTGACTTTGCAATTGCGTGACCAGTAACCGAAGGAACACATCAGAACCCAGAGCCGAGACGGCTTCTTGAACATTGCCGTCTTTGGTCACAGAGGCAACAGACTGCGTGGGTGTCACTTCCATCGTACGGACTCCTTCTTTTTTTCGGCGAATCGTGGTTGAGCCTTAGGCTACGAAATACACCCCTCGTTCTTCATGTCGATTCAACGGAGTCGGCGTTGAGTGCCTATCCCCCTGGGGACGCCCTGCGCGGTCTTGCTGTCCGTGAGATCTGGAATCATGGAACAAGGACTCCGACTGCTGATCCCGTTCTTCACGCACTTCGGCAGAAAATTCTTTGAGCTCCATATCGACGTCAGCCAATTGCTGCTCCAATTGAGGGACAAATTGTGCGGCAAGATTTTTTAAGACTGATTGGTCCATCACCAAGCCCGCATAGACCTGTCGTTGGTGCACGCCCACATCAATCTGCACTCGGGTGTTTTCAGATAATTGAACGTCCATTTGTAGTCGTTGAAGAACCGGTGTCGGAAATTCCGGCACTCGCTCCTCCAGAGCCCGTACCCCCATCCCTTGCCCCGGGACCAAAGACGGTTGCTGAAAACCTGATTGTGAATGAGAGAACTGCTGCATCCCGGCCCCCAGCCCTGGCCCACCACTGGGATCCACACCCGCATTTCTCACAATGTTCTCTACCATGGTGTGGGGACGCTCCCCTTTCCGGAGCCACTCTGACTCCGCAAGAAGCCCTACTGACGCTCCTGGGCGGTGCTCACTGACTGAACCAGGGACTTCATTCACAACCGCAGAAATGCCCGGTATCGGTTTAATGGAAGAGGGGTTTATTGAAGTCTGCTCAGTGAATCCCACTGGACCTTCGGCTTGTACCGCCGGCACCAATGGCGCACGATGAATCGCCCAAGCTTGCAAAGGAGTCGTCAGGTCCAATGAGGAGCGTTGCATCCTGGGAATGGGCAACGTCCCGTCTTGATTGGTTGATCGAACAACCGGATCACCCCCCCCCAAGACAGTCTTCTCTGACGTGCCCATAACTCGCGCTGACCGTTCTTCTTCCTTAGGCAACACAACAGAAGGAGGGAGTTCCACCTGTCCTTGAGAAGTCTGCTGAGCCACGCCTCCTGCTGCCGGCGCCTGAGGGAAAGGCACTTGAAGATTCACTCCTGGCTCGGTCACCTGAAGTAAAGGCTTCTGAATTGGATCTATAAGATTTTGCTCTTTGGTGAGGTCCTGTCTCACCTTTCCTAAAGAAGAATCTCCACCTGCGGTGAGAACTCCGCTCTCTTGAAACACCACAGATAAGGTTGGATGACTCCCCTCAAGGAAAGGAATACGAACCTTTGTCTGAATCTTGGCAATAGAAGGCTGGGAACGCGGTGCACCCTGGTCTCGATTCACCGCAAGAGGTTCATCCTGGCCAGGGGATAATGATGTCCGCTTTGTTGGAGACAGAAGAGTGCCAGGTTCCGACAATGATTCTACAACGGACGTGACCGGAACAGGCCCTTCCGGAATTGGCTGAATGACGTAGACCGGCGATTCCCCCAATGCCCCTTCCGAGGCAACCATCCCATCCAATATCCCAGGTGAACCAATGAGTTGTTGTGGAGGTACCGCCTGAAGAACCCTGTTCGGTTGAGGTGATGGCAGCTGACCGTTTGAGGTTTGATTGGACAAGGCACCGGATTCCTCTTGCTCACGAAACACTTGAGAAAACGCTCGTACGAAGCTGTTGCCGGTTGGCGTAGTAGGGTCCCGGACCACTGGCCCCACCGACCCCTTGAGGGGTCCGGCCACATTAATCACGGCACCACTATTCTGCAACGCACCCACAAGAGGAAGAAAAATATTCATGCGTTATTTTTGCGGTTTTTCATTGACCCGTCGTTGTAATTTAATCTCACGATACTGCCGAAGCCCTTCAGACAACCGCGCCGCTTTCTGGGGGTTCACACCAGCTAAAATACCGGCTGCGGTCTTATTTTTGATACCTGAAAGAATGTCCAAGGCTAACCCTTCTCGCATGGCTTCAATCCGTAACGCCCCCTCTTCAGGATCCATTGACTCATAGATCTTGAGCAAATGCACGAGGGAAGGATCTTGCTCCAAATATCGCCGCTGTTCTTCATGTAACGCAGCGGCTTGTTGCTCCAGGTGCTTTGCTTCTTTGGCTTGTCGTGCGGCCAGAGCTTCGACATCCCGCTGAAGCGCCACAACCTGCTCTTCACGCAGTTGCAAAGCACGTTCCCTCGCCTCAACCTCCTTTAAGCGTGCTTGTAGGGATTCGAGAAGCGTGGCTTCTTCGCTCTGTGGTTCACTGGAAACATCCTCATCAACCTGTTGATTTTCATGAGAATCATTGGTCGTTTCTTCCGTCATGGCTTGCACGGACCACACGGCAGTGGCCCACACCAGCACCACCACAGGCCACCAGAAGATCTTTCGTCGACTAGGCAACATTGTACTACTAGGCCATTTCTTCAATGTGAGAGGTCGCGAAAGCATGAGCAGACAAATCTTCCTGAATCCGTTGTTCCTGGGCCGCCACCTTCTGTAAAACCACGGCTTCTTTTTTAGCAATGACCAGCTCAACAACCCGTCGAGCATGATAGGCTTTTTTCAGTTTTTGCCGTAGAGCGACTAAGGTGGCTTCCACCTGTTGAATGTGTTGGGTGCGGGCTTCCATCGCTGTGCTGAGTTGATCCAGCCAACGATATCGTTCTTCGGCAAGGAGCGTATCCATCCCTCGCTGAATCTGCTCCTCCAGGTCAGCCACGACTATTTCCATTTCTCGACTCATGTCCTCCCGTTTGGCGACCTCCTGGCTTTTTTCCCATTCAGCCAACACCACCTCTTCTCTGGCAAGATCCTCTACCTGTTTTCGAAACCTGAGCAATGTCGTCCAATTCATGCCGTTTTTCCCTTCTGGCTAAGGAGACTTCGACTCTGTGCAGCCAATCTTTCAAGATGATGCCGGCTGGCTTCGAGACTGACAGCCGTATCACGGGTTTGCCGGAGATACTGATCAATGGGTTCTTTCATCCGTATGGCGGCATCCAGCCTGGAGTTGGTCCCTTGTTGATAAGCTCCTAAATTAATGAGTTCTTCCGAATTTCGATATTCCGCCATCGATTGCACAATGGCTCTGGCCGCCTCCGCATGCCCATCGGACACAATATCGGACATGACCCGGCTCACACTTTGGAGGACGTCAATCGCCGGGAAATGCCCTTGCATGGCTAATTGCCGGGATAACACAATATGGCCATCAAGAATTGAACGCATGGAGTCGGCAATCGGATCATTCAGGTCATCCCCGTCTACTAACACCGTATAGAGCCCGGTAATGGACCCCTTCTCTAACGGTCCTACTCGCTCTAACACTTGTGGAAACAGCGTAAAGACCGACGGCGGATACCCCTTGGTCGTCGGTGGCTCTCCCGCCGCCAGCCCGACTTCCCTTTGGGCATGAGCTAAACGCGTGAGGGAATCCACTAGTAAGAGCACTTGATTGCCTTGATCCCGGAAATACTCAGCAATCGCGGTGGCCACAAAGACCGCCCTGACCCTGACCAATGGCGATTGATCCGACGTGGCGACAACCACAACGGACCGCCGGAGACTCTCCTCGCCTAAATCCCGTTCCAAGAATTCCTTAACCTCTCGTCCTCTCTCTCCAACCAAGGCAATGACATTCACTTCGGCCTTTGTATGGCGACACATCATGCCCATCAACACGCTCTTTCCCACTCCACTCCCGGCAAAAATCCCCATTTTTTGTCCCACGCCACACGTCAATAAGGCATTGATCGCTTGAATGCCTAAATCCATCGGAGTGGTAATCCGTTTGCGTTTCATCGGTGCAGGAGCAGCGGTATAGAGGGGATTCCGTTGGCTACGAGGGAGCGCGCCTTTCTCATCGATCGGGTGCCCTAAGCCATCGACGACTCGCCCTAACAGATGTTGACCCACCAGCAAGCGCGGGGAGCTGGGATCGTAACGAATCATATCTCCGGCACTGATGCCTCGTACCGGGCCAAATGGCATCACAACCACACGTTGCTCTCGGAACCCGATGACTTCCCCTTCAAGACTCGATTGCCGCCTGTGACTGAAGATGTGACACCGTTGACCCACGGAGGCTCCTAACCCCGTCGCCTCCACCGTTAAGCCGACAGCTTTCACAATGCGGCCCATCGCAGTAATCGTGGAAATTTCATCGAGACGTTGTTGAATGCCGGCAAGGCTCATCGTGGGGAACTCTCCAAGCCAAATTCTGTGGCAACCGTCGCCAATTGCTGAGGGAGCTGGGCATCCAACTGTAATCCAGCCTGCTCAACGAGACAGCCTCCAGGTTGCACGTCTTCATGACCTTCAAGCACCAAATGATTCCCATCAATAAATTCGGTTTGTAAGGCTTGATGAAGTGGCTCTAACACCTTGAGATCTTGGGGGTGGACCTTAAGCGTCACCAGGGTCTTCTGCAGGAGAAGACCGAGAACCTGACGCACTTGTCGCACAATGACCTCTTTGTCCGTCTCAATTTCCTGTAGAATAATTTTCCGGGAAATAGCCAACGCGACCTCCACAATATCCCGATCATGTTCTTCAAGAGCCGCAACACGTGCCCGCCCGATCTGATTGGCTAAATGAATGGCCCGCTTGAATTCATCATCAACTTTGGCCTGACATTCCGCGCGGCCTTCTTCCATCCCTTTCTGTCTCCCCTGCTCAAATGCCTGATGCTGCAAGGCGGAACAGTCATGGGGTGGCTCGTCCTTCTCGTGGTCCCGTGCACCGGTCGGGACCAGTTCCACCATCTGAAATTCTTGAACGTGTAACGTTGATTTCATACATTCACGATCCTTAGACCATTTGCTCCTCACCCTTGCCTCCAAGAGCCACACGACCTTCACCCGCCAACCGTTGCACCGTCTTAATAATATTTTGTTGGGCCAGTTCCACATCACTCAACTTGACCGGGCCTCTAGTTTCCATATCTTCTTTCAGCGATTCTGCCGCACGGCTGGACATATTCTTAAAGAATTTATCGCGCAGCGGGCCTTCGACCGGCTTGAGGGCCAGGAGCAGTTCTTCTTTACTGACTTCACGCAGCAATTCCTGCATGCCCCGATCATCGACAGTCTCCAAATCTTCAAAGACAAACATTTTCCCCCGAATTTCTTCGGCCACATCCGGGTCTTTCGCTTCCAATGCCGTGAGAATTTCGCCTTCCACATTTTTCTTGACAGAGTTCAAAATTTCAGCAACCATCCCGGTGCCTCCGACCGGAATCGCATTTTTCGAAGATCCCAAGCGCAGTTCTTCCTGAAGGACGCCATTTAATTCTTCCAACATATTGGGCGAAACCTCCTCGGTGGTCGCCAGGCGATAGATAATGGCATCTCGCTTATGTGCGGGGAGCAAAGACAAAATCTGTGCCGCTTGATCCGACTCCAGATTCGCCAAGATGAGCGCGCCCGTCTGCGGATGTTCAAACGTCAGCAAATTGGCAATTGACACGGCATCTAATGATTTCAGCGTCTCAAATCCCGCATTATCCGATGTATTGAGAGAACTTAAAATCCTGCGCGCCTTGTCTTTGCCCAGCGCCGCATTGAGGATTTTTGCCAAATACGTTTTACCTTCCACACTTAATCCTGCCGCTCCGGCCAATGACATATATTCCTTCAACACATACCGGTGCTCATCTTGCCCGACATTGACTAACGCCCCCAGATAGGCGCCAATTTGCCGAATATCTTTCTGATCCAATACCTTCAACACTTCCACGGCGGCCGTCTCTCCAATAGCCAGCAACAAGATTGCAGCCTTTTCATATCCGGATAAATGCTCACTCATCGATTAGGCCTTTTGTTCTTGTTCTTCTTTAATCCAACTTCGAATCACATGTGCAGCCGATGCGGGATTATCCGCCGCCAACTTCATGGCCTGGTCTTGAGGCGTCTCCTGAATTTGGGCCTCATATTCAGTGACAGTGGCTGGTAAGCCGGCCTGTGGCAACAGCATGGCCTCAGCCGACGGCTTACTCAGATTCAACGCCATTGGTCGAATCACAAACCACAACACCATCACACCCAGGAAGAAAAACAACACAGGCTTGAGAAATCCCCCCCATGTTGACAAGAAGGACTGGACCCCCGCGGTCATCCCCTCCTCACCTTCCTGAAGTGCTGGCGTTTCAAATGGCACGTTGATGATTTCTATTTGATCCCCACGCTGTTCCGAAAATCCCACCGCTTTTTTCACAATTTGCACAAGGTTTTGAATTTCCTGCTCCGGTCGTGGGACATATTGCTTTTCACCTGCCGCCGCTTCTGATTTCCCTTCGGCTCCTCCTGCCATCTCATACGTCCCATCTACCAATACCGCGACACTTAACCGTTGAATGGCGCCCGTGGGTTCAACGATTTTGCTCACTTTCCGGTTCACTTCATAATTCAACGTTTCATTCTTGCGCTTGGCCTCTTTGGGTCCGGACCCACTGGTGGCGGTCAAGTCATTAGGCACATTGCTTCGAACGCCTGGTACTCCGGCTTTAGAACCCTGTTCGATGATTTTTTCCTGGCTTCGATTTTCACTTCGAACCACCTGGCTATTCGGATCAAAACTTTCTTCGGTAATTTCGACCTGACGGAAATCTAAGGGAGCGGTCACCCGGACTACCGACTTATCCCGTCCCAAGACTTGATCCAACATACTTTGCACCCGTTGCTCCATATCACGTTCGACTCGGCGTTGGGTCTCAATTTGTGTGGCCGTTAGTTGGGCATCTTCATCGGCCGAGTTTTGACTCAAGACCTGCCCGTGATTATCCACCACCGTCACCTGCCCGGGCTCCAACCCTTCCACACTACTCGCCACCAGATGGACAATACCCTGAACCTGCGTTCCTCCCAGGGGATGGCCCCGTTTCAATGTCAGAACCACAGCCGCTTGGGCCGGCTTTTTTTCTGACGCAAACAAGCGCTTCTCGGGAATCACCAGATGAACACGGACCCGATCCACTTGCGAAATCTGACTAATAGTCCGTGCCAATTCTCCTTGCAGCGCTCGACGATAATTCATTTGTTGCGTAAACGGGGTCACACCTAAACCGGTTCGGTCGAAGATTTCAAACCCCACCCCTGCGGACTCCGGAAGACCGACTGAGGCTAACTGAAGACGTAATTCGTGAACTCGCTCTGCGGGAACTTTAATGGTATTTCCACCTTCCCCCAACTCATAGCTCACCCCTTGCTTACCAAGTTCTTGAATAATGGACCGGGTGTCATCCGAATCCAATTGAGAAAACAGGACAACCAGTTCTGGCTCTTTCCCCATAAGCATCAGCAGGGGAATGGTCGCAATGGCTAACGCTAAGACCACGACTACGCCAATGCGTTGATTGAGGGTTAAGGATTGAAAATTTGCGATGAGGTTTTCTGGAAATGTTGCCATAACTATCTAGGATCCATAAAAGTACCAAGGGCCCAATTGACTGGTCCGCTTTCAAGACGGAACCCAAGAGGCCTTATGTCTCAAACTTGCATGCGCATAACTTCCTGATAAGCATCGATCATCTTGTTTCGCACTTGCATCAACAATTGAAACGAAAGGCCGGCTTTTTCCCCTGCGATGACCGCTTGGTGAATGTTCACATTCTCCCCGTTAGCCACAGCATCTTCTAACCGGCCCGCTTCATGTTGCATGGCATTGACAGATTCCACAGCGTTTTTCAGCAAATCACTAAACCCCGGACCCCCTTGAGAAGCTCGTTTGCCCGAAGTACCTCCAAATGGTTCCGGAATACTTTCAATCCCTTTAATCATGGAGTAATCCATAAACGCTCTCCTTTCCGGTCAATACGACAAATAACCATCAGCAGGGTTCTCCCAATCAGTGAAGAATAAAAAGTAAG
>QJYE01000372.1 GCA_003235785.1 Nitrospirota bacterium | reverse complement strand
CAAAACTCCACCATATTAGGGAAACGTGAAAGACAACCCCGGGTATCGGCCAATAAGGAAATCCTGCAATAGGAGCAACGCCCTGAATGTAATAGGGTGTCCAAACCAAAAACGAAAGCATGAGGCCAACACAATATTGAACTTTCAGAAACCTTTTAAAGTGATGGCGGGTTCCAAGAAGACTGACAATGTGGTGAAAAAAGGCTACGGGAATGAACATGGCCCCGGCCATTAAGACCCTTGAGAAAAACAAAGCCGGGCCGGGGGCATGGGAACTTAGCCAGAAGAAGTATCCAAAACTCCAGACGGCTATCGTTGACCAAAAAAGTGCATAGGTCCAATACCGAGGATCACGAGGGGAGCGATTATAGATTAAAAGAGCAAGCCCAACAGCAGCAATTCCGTTTAAGAGCCCGCTAATAGCGAAAAAATCCATACCTGCCTTCTTGGCAAGGGAGAATAGTTAATGAAAAAGGAACATGTGGGAGGAGATCAACATTCCAAAAAAGGCCGCACCAGCCTTGAGGAGGTTCACATTGAAAGTGAACAGTACGCCGAAACGCCAAAATGGTCAAGCCTTATAGATAATTTTTCGGAATATTCTGGTAGGCGTCACTTCAGTCACACAAGATGTTGACGACGGACCTGCCTACTCTCAACTAAGGAAAAATTAGGAAAAGGAGGAGTGGAGAAGGGGTAGTTGCAGTAATGGCACCAAACTTGGAAGGGTTTGATGATCGGATAACCCCGTCCCAAAGCGATCAATGATGACTGCATGCAGACCAGCCTGCCGGGCTCCTTCAAAATCTTCAATTCTATGATCACCAACGTGCAGAGCCTCATCCGGAACAAGCATGTGCTGATCGAGCGCATACGAGAAAATTTTCGAAGCCGGCTTGGCTGCTCCGGCTAAACTGGAAATAGTGACAGAATCAAAAAACTGATCAATTTCAAGCGCACGGACCACCTGAAAAAATCGACTGTCGAAATTCGAGATCAGCCCAAGCTCGAAGCCTTGTTCCTTTAATTGAGTCAGAACCTCAACGGTCTCTGGAAACAATTGCCAATGCGTGGCTTGCCCAAAGGCTTCAAAGACTTCTTCGAAAAACTCGTCAAATTCCTCGAACATCCCTACTCGATAAAACACAGCATGCACGACATCGAACCACCACAACCGCTCACATTGCTTCAGTTTCTCCGGCCGTTCCACGGAAAAGATTGGCGCCGGCATTTCCTTTATCACTTCCTTAAAGGCGTGATTCAGAGAGATCACCATTTCTTCAGAATCAGCGATCCCATATTTTTTAGCATGCTGGGCATAGACCGCCCCTACAGAACCCTTGACATCAAACAAGGTTCCCACCGCATCAAAAAATATTGCCTTAATCGGAGATGGCACCATGATGATCTCACATAATTAGCATGATAAAACAATACACCCACGAAATAGAGGGAGACGTCCGAACCAGGGAAGGAACGGGTATTCAGAAGTTAGGCAGGAGACACCCGACAAGAAAAAGGAGGATAAGCCTCAAAGGAGGAAATATCGACTATTTTTTCTTGCCTTTTTCACGTCTAGCCGTTTCGAGGCTTTTCACACGGCGTTGATTTTTCCGATGTTTTCTTCGCATTTCACGATCTTTTTCACGACCACGAGGCATACAGACTCTCCTTATTCAAAAACGGGATGGTTAATGATGCATTCTATACCACAGCCTTCCTCAAGGGAACAAGAGTACAGTATTGCCGGAGCTGAAACCCCGTGGTATAAGTTCCAGCCGCCTCAAAAAACCCAATGCCTTATGTCATCTTCTCAATTAGATAAAACCTACAATCCCCAAGCCGTGGAGCAACATTGGGGAGCCTATTGGGCTGAGCACAAGCTATTCCAGCCACGGCCTACGGAAAAGTCCGGGTCCTATTCCATCGTCATCCCTCCACCCAACGTCACCGGCTCCCTCCATATTGGTCATGCCCTCAATCATACACTTCAGGATATCCTTATTCGGTGGAAGCGAATGCAGGGCCTCACAACCCTCTGGCTCCCTGGAACTGACCATGCCGGGATTGCCACGCAAAATGTGGTGGAACGGCAATTACAAGCCGAAGGGCTTGGACGCGATGACCTAGGACGTGCGGCCTTTATCGAACGGGTCTGGAAATGGAAAGAACAATCCGGGAACACCATTCTCGCGCAAATCCAACAACTGGGAGCATCTTGTGATTGGGATCGCCTTCGCTTCACGATGGACGAAGGCCTTTCATGTGCCGTTCGGGAAGTCTTCGTCCGCCTCTATGAAGAAGGACTCATCTACCGAGGTGAACGCCTGATCAACTGGTGCCCGCGCTGCCTGACCGCCCTTTCAGACATTGAGGTCGAACACGAAGACATCAACGGCACCCTCTACCATATTCGCTATGCCCTGACTGACGACCCGGAGATATATCTCACCGTCGCCACCACACGGCCTGAAACATTGCTCGGAGATACCGCCGTCGCCGTGCATCCTGAAGATCCCCGCTACCAACAGTTCATCGGCAAACAGGTCAAACTACCCTTAACTACCCGCTCCATTCCCATCGTGGCTGACTCCATTTTAGTGGACCGAGAATTTGGCACAGGTGCGGTTAAAATTACACCCGCTCATGACTTTAACGATTTCGAAGCCGGAGAACGGCATGGCTTACCGTCGCTCACCATTCTTGACTATAAGGCCCGGATGGATCCATTGGGACTCAAGAATGCTATGGTGGATGCAAACCTCTTGACTCTTCTCAATCTTAAGTCCGTCCAAGACGCCCGCCCTATTGTGACTGAAGCACTCAAGCAGCAGGATCTTCTCATTCAAGAAGAAGACCATCCTATGGCGTTAGGAAAATGCTACCGCTGTAAAACTGTCGTCGAACCCTATCTCTCTCCACAATGGTTCGTGAAGACAGCTCCCTTGGCGGCGCCCGCTATCGAAGCCGTGGAAACGGGGGCCATTCGCATTATTCCAGATGGGTGGAAAAATAATTACCTCGGATGGATGCGGAACATTAAAGATTGGTGCATTTCCAGGCAAATCTGGTGGGGGCATCAAATCCCGGCCTGGTACTGTCGCACCTGTAACAAGGAGCATCTTCTGGAAACAGGTCATGCCATCGGGACGACGGCAGAAGAAGGGATCCTCACTGAACCCATTCGCATGAGTTGCTTCATCACATCCGATGCGAAACCCATTGTGTCAAAAACAGATCCAACCGTGTGTCCTCAATGCGGAGGGTCGGATGTCTTTCAAGATCCCGACGTCTTAGATACCTGGTTTTCCTCTGCGCTCTGGCCGTTTTCAACCCTTGGGTGGCCAGAGCAGACGCCAG
>QJYE01000086.1 GCA_003235785.1 Nitrospirota bacterium | reverse complement strand
ATCGTCATCGTACTCGTGTTCCTTTTTCCCTACTTTTCCTCATGGGAATGTTGAATAATAATGATTGCCAAGGGCAGAGAGGCCCATAGGTACGTCGCATATCAGAGGCCTCGGGGCGGTTCAAAAAAGCATGCCCTGAGCTTTTCGAAGGATTCGTCAGTCCTTCCCTGAGCTTTGCCCAAGGGAAGGCCGCCTTGCTTATTCCATCCTGATAAGGTCGGACATTTGTTTTCAACAGCCCCCTCATAGGCATTTGATGCGCCAAGTCAAAATCATCGCCACAATTGGCCCTGCCACGGCCTCACCAGGAAACTTGGAACGGCTTCTGGATGCAGGGATCAATGTCGCCAGATTCAATATGTCTCATGGGAGTCACGAATGGCACAGAGGCACGATTCAACATCTTCGGCGCCTCTCTTCGGAAAAACAGACCACGCTTGCCATTCTCATCGACTTGGCCGGCCCTAAGATCCGTGTTGGGAATCTTCCCCAAGAGGGCAGACAATTCATTCCTGACCAAAAGGTGGCTCTGGTTTCTGAGATGGCTTCGGCTTTGGCAACCAGGTCAGCACAGCACATCGACCATGAGCTTCACATTGACCTTCCCTCTTTCCCCGACAACCTAAAACCTGGACAAATCGTACTCATTGATGATGGCAATATTTCACTCCAAATTCTCACCCCTGAGCGTGAGCGATTGCTCTGTGCCGTTCTCATTGGGGGAACTGTGACGTCCCGAAAAGGCGTCAATTTCCCAGGGGTCCCACTTGATATCCCGGGGTTTACGGCGAAAGATGCTAACGATCTTCAAGTGGCCATTGAGGAGCAGGTGGATTATGTGGCGCTGTCTTTTGTGCGAAAGCCAGAAGATATCGGAACCGTTAAATCCGCTCTTGCTGAACGATCAGCGAGCATTCCAGTCATTGCCAAAATCGAGAGGCCCGAAGCCCTGACATGCTTTGATGACATCCTGGCTATCGCAGATGGTGTCATGGTCGCCAGAGGCGACTTGGCGCTGGAATTAAGTCCGGAAGAAGTTCCACTGTTGCAAAAACGAATTATCGCCCAAGCCAATCAAAGAGGAAAGCCTGTCATCACGGCTACCCAAATGCTGGAATCCATGACAAGAAATCCCTCTCCCACTCGTGCGGAAGCCTCAGATGTAGCGAACGCGGTACTGGATGGCACGGATGCCGTCATGTTGTCTGCCGAAACCTCAACCGGGAGCTATCCGGTCAAGGCCGTCCAAGTCATGGATCGGATTATTCGACAAACAGAAAAAGAAGCTCTCACTCCAAGACCAACGCTCGACTCGACCACGCCCACCCTTCTCTCGACTTCGGAGGCGGTCTGTGAGGCTGCCGTCTCGCTTTCAAAATTGGTGAGGGCCCACGCCATTGTAGTGTTTACCGAGTCTGGTCATACCGCCATGTTATTGGCTCACCATCGCCCAACAGTTCCAATTCTGGCCCTCACGCCCTCCTCAGCCGTCACCCGGCAATTGGCGTTGGTGTGGGGCCTGGTCTCGTTTGTCTTTCCCCAAATTGATGATACCGATGAGCGGATTAATGCCGCACAAGATCAGCTCAAGAATCGAGGGTTGATTATCGAAGGTCAGCTCATGGTCATTGTCACCGGGGAAAGACTGGGGCATTCACTCGGGACAAATTTAATCAAAGTGCATGTAGTCATGTGAATTCAGGCCAGGAGAAGACAAGACGCATGTCCACAAAAATCGTCATCATTGGAGGAGTCGCGGGTGGGGCCAGCGCAGCAGCCAAGGCCAGACGAACCAACGAATCTGCTGACATCACCATTTTTGAAAAAGGGCCGTATGTGTCCTTTGCCAACTGTGGACTGCCATATTATGTGGGCGACACGATTCATGATCGCGATGAACTGTTACTGCAAACCCCTGAACGTTTTTGGGCACGCTTTCGGGTTCGGGTTCATGTCTTACACGAAGTCCTCACAATCGATCGACCTGCCAAAAGCGTGCAAGTCAAAAATTTGGTGACCCAGGGCATCACCTCACACCCCTATGACACCTTAATTTTGGCTCCTGGAGCTGGGGCCATCGTTCCCGACATCTCAGGTATCCACGCAAAGAATATCTTTACCGTCAAAACTGTCCCGGATTCTGACGCCATCAAAACCTTTCTTCGAAATCACCCCGCACAACAGGCACTCATCATTGGCGGTGGATTTATTGGCCTCGAAACGGCCGAAGCCCTAAAGAATCGTGGGCTAAAGGTCACGATTATAGAAAAGGCGCCTCAAATTCTTCCGCCATTTGATCCAGATATGGCAAGACTCGTGGCGTTTCACCTACAAGAGAAAGATGTGACAATCATCGCCGGCGATGGCATTACAAGCTTCCATCAAAATGGAGAATTGGCACAGGAAGCCGAACTGGATAGCGGGAGACGGCTCCCCATGGACCTTGCAATTCTTTCAATTGGTGTGCGTCCAGAATTAAAACTTGCACGAGAAGCGGGCCTGAAAATTGGTGCTTCCGGAGGCATTGCCGTCAACGAACGACAACAAACATCTGATCCCGATATCTATGCTGCAGGGGATGCCGTCGAAACGACCAACTTGGTCACAGGGAAACGAACGCGCATTCCCTTAGCCGGACCGGCCAATAAACAAGGCCGAGTAGCCGGAGCGAATGCCGCTGGTGGAGACTTACAGTTTTACGGAGCATTGGGGACCGCCATTGTGGAGAGCATGGGCATTACGGCCGGGAAAACCGGGTTGACGGAGCACGAAGTCCGCGCCCATGGCTTGAAGTATTTCGTGTCGGTCACTCACCCGCTGGATCACGCCGGATATTATCCCGGCGCAGAAGCCCTCCATATCAAATTACTGGTGGAACAGGATACGGGAAAACTTCTGGGAGCCCAAATCGTGGGCGAACAGGGAGTCGATAAACGAATTGATGTGCTGGCAACCGCATTACATGCCAATATGAGAGTCCAGGATTTAGAACAACTGGATTTGGCCTATGCGCCCCAATTTAATTCTGCCAAGGGACCGGTCATCATGGCCGGCTTCGTAGCGGCCAATACGTTACGCGGAGAAGTGAAGACCCTCACGGGAGAAGGGTTGCAAAAGAAATTGACGACGAACCCCTCTCTTCAATTACTCGATGTCCGAACCCCAGCAGAATATCAAGAAGCTCATCTGCCCCATGCTCGCCTCGTCCCCGTCGATGACCTGAGAGACCATCTCCAAGAACTCGACCCCACACAAGAAACCGTCGTCTATTGCCGTGTCGGGTTGCGTGGCTATCTTGCCGCACGGATTCTCCTCCAACATGGATTTACCAACGTTTTTAATCTGACAGGAGGTCTTTTGAGT
>QJYE01000322.1 GCA_003235785.1 Nitrospirota bacterium | reverse complement strand
TACGAACCACCAAATTATAATTTTTCCAAAATTAGAAAATCCGCCACTCCCACACGACAACATTCCCTTTCGACCAGCCCTACACCTGCGCTGCTTTTCTGATCGATTCACAGTATTTTTATCTTAATTTCCTTGGCGTCTTTCATGTGCTGTATAGCCACCTCAAGGTTAACTTCATCAGGGTTATCTTCCCGTTGTTCAAGGAGACGGGTAAGAATGTCTTCCTGCTCCAAGACAGAAAATTGGCCAAAATGATCTTGAATATACGCTGCCCATGGGACAAAGGTCGTCAAAGGAAACACCTGATCCTGATGAGGAGAAATGTCGATATTCAGACCCGAGATGAAAAGCAGTCTCTTCCCAACATACGCATTGCCATTGAGCAATGTTCGATAGGTGCGATCGAACTCGCATTGTATGTTGGCTCGGGCCGCAGTCAACAGGGGGAAGGTTGAGGAGACAATCCACGGCATAGGGATGATCATGTTTTCCTCCAGAAGCCCATGGGTTTCCGGATCCCCGGAAATATGTCGTTTGAAACCAATCAATTCGGGGAGAAGCCTCTCGCCAATGGGCGCTCGTCCCTTATTCGGCCATGCGTTGTCTCCCAGAAGTTTACGAAATTCTGAAGAAGCTACATAACATTTCGAGGTACTGTAGGACTTCCGTGGACGAAATCCTCCATGGCTTCCGACTGCAACCATTTTATCCAGGTAAAGGAACAAACCCTCGTTGGTATTCTCAGCCAACGTTTGATTATCAATGGTGACCAGAAAATCTTGATTGTGACGATGAAGAAAAATGTTCTCCTTGGCAAAGGTATATTGCCTGACGTACCACCTCAACACACTTTCAATCTTTCCACAGGTCGGGGTCGTCTCGAAATGCTCCGTATGCCTCCGGTGGTAGCTCCCAAAAGAATCGTTTTCAGGCTCGTACCCCACATGACTGGCATGAATGATGACCAAGTCCTTTCCATGGTGCGCATGCGGACCATGCCTATCGGTCGCGACAATCCCTCCGACTCTTCCGTGGTTAAACGGGAAGGTCCCGAAATGCTTGGCGATCAGAATATTGGGATACCCTTGGGTTTCATCAGAACAAAAAGCCCGTGAAGGTAAAATTTTCCCAGGTTCAAAGCCAAGCGAACGACACAAGTTATACAACCGCACAACAAAACCGTTGTATGGAAACGTGGTGCCATCCAGACTAAAGTCTTCCAGGGCACCCTGTATGTCAATGTTCTCGAAATACATCTCTCGCCTCGCCCTTCTCACGCTCGTGTTTCATTGTGGTGATATGGGATAGGTATTGACTGGCTATTCAGTGGACGTCTCTTGCTCGGCCAGACCAATATATTCTAGACGGAGCTGGTATGATTGAAGAAAAGCACGCCCAGAAGATTGCCCGACATTTCGGGTGCAATATTCCTCACACCTCGACGGCTTTACTAATAAACATGCCTTCTTTTACACAGTGAAAAAATAATCACTTGGCACATTGCATCTGTATACGCTTTCCGGCATGTATGCGACTCGCTTGGTTCAAGCCAATAATTTTATCCCTTCTTAGGTAAGACACATGAACCAGTACCGTTGTCCAAAGGTGGGCTTCCTCCAACGGGCAAAAATTCCCAGGCGTACCGATCAGAATAGAGTTCCAGTTTCAGAACGCCAAAGGTGTCTGCTTGAAAGAATTCACTATTGTTCTGTCGTGTTTCAAGAGGACGCAGGGGAACGCCACCCGTGCCCACGACAAACGCGCGAAAACCACGTGCGGGATCACGGTCCCCTTCGGCATTCTGGAGGGCAAACCGTTCGTAATCATGATCATGGCCCTTCAGCACCACACTGACCCCACTGGCATAGAGGGTCTGCAACAATTTCTTCATTCTTTGGGATCCCCCATGTTGGCCGGAGCTGAACACGGGATGATGCCAATAGGCGAGAATACATTTGGCGTTGGTGGTGGCCAAATCTTGTTGGAGCCACGCATGTTGGGCTGAGATAGTGTCCCCATGCTCGTTCTGTTCCAATTTGCTGTTTAAGGCAATGAGGTGCCACCCATTAAGATCAAAACTGTAATACCCCTTTCCTCTTTCTCCGGCCCGACTGCCCCAATAGGCGAAATAGGGTGCCGCGTCCTTGGTTTTGTATTCATGGTTACCTGGAATGGGGTAGGTTCTGTTCTTGAGCGGCCCCCACGTCCGTTCATAACACTCATTGAATGACTGGGGAGACCCGTTGGGGTACCCAAGATCGCCGAGTGCGAGAATCACGCCCTTTAAGCTCTGAAGGAGGCTGGCGGTTTCTTCTGCGTTCGCGTAATAGTCGGTTTCTTCAATCCAACCCACGAGTTCGAGAACCTTGTGGAGAGTGGGCTCCTTCTCTTCTTTCTCTTCCCCCGTGCTTTCGGGCAAAAGACCCACCAGCTTCAAAAACTCCTCCCACTTAGAATGTTCGCCGTTACATTTCGCAATGTCACCCGCAGCAAAAATAGTTGCTGGGATCTCGGGAACAGAAGAAGAGGCGATCGTTCGTTGAGCATGCGCCGGATAGACCATTGAGAACAGCGCCATCATGCCCAGGAGCCAGGGACCAATCTTTGTTATCGCCATGCATTCCTTAAATAGCATTTCTTGAACACCTCCGCCTTTTGAAATAGCGAATTCATTTTGTGCAGAGCTTTTTCTTGCTCGATTCGTTGAGCTTCCTGAAAAGGCATTTTGGTGCAGGAGCACAGAAATCCCACAAAAACACCCCATCAGTGGACTCAACAGGCGATGACCAGAAGCAGGGAACCGGCAGACAGGAACATGAAAGCCTGAATCATTCACGCTGTTGTAGTCGAAAGTTCGGTGAACTACTCCGGGCGCACGAACAAGCGTTCATTGTTTGACGGGATGGAAACATGTCATTGCTCACAAAGGCCTGAGAGCTTTGTGGTAGACGTCTCTGATTGCTCTCTTGAAACATGCACATACCTCTAGACCATCCTCACAAGGACACCGGTGACAACTACATAATAAATAGGATGCCTAACTCACTTCGTCGTGTTGTACTGCAAGGCGTATTCCTTGACTTCCTCCTGTTATTGGTATCATCTCACCCTCTTAAAGACTTTGAATATTTGAGCGTTTTTCTTTTGTCGCACCCTCTCCACAGCAATCAGCTTGTTGGGGGTTCACTTGATTTGAGCGATTTCGCTCTGTGGCTATAGTGAAAGATTGCACGATACTGTTGTAGAGAAAGGTTGTTCACTCCAAAATATAGTCTTTCATGGCACCGTGTATGTCGGTATTAACAAATAACATGTACTCTTTTCCTCGAGCATACTTGGCCAAATATGAAGATGCCATGAATTTATCTTGA
>QJYE01000462.1 GCA_003235785.1 Nitrospirota bacterium | reverse complement strand
TCCATTTCAGATTATTGTTGATTGGCGAGATCATTAGGGGGACCATATCCCGATCGGGAAAGTTTCCTGAATACAGTTGTCATGTTTATCCTATAGATAATGGAAGCACAATGACCAGAGAAGAGTTTTGTAACTTGGCAATTTAGGAACTTCAGTAAATTGAGAATGGGGAAGCCAGCGTTGAACGAGTTGTCAGGGATATTTTAACGGTAAGGTCAAAAATGAAATGATCCGTGGCTGGAGGATGGTGGTCTGTAGCGATGTGGATTTGTGGAATGATGTGCGAGCAATGACTCCACCAAGAAGGGAGAATTTCGAGTTTTGGCCTGAACAGGAAAAAGATGATTGGTAAGGGTTCCGGAAAATTCTGGCCTACCATCCGCCTTCGGTTCAAACTCAAGACCACCTGGGGGCGGTGCCCGGGAGAAGATTCTCACCAGAAAAGAACCATATTCTCCCTCCTCCGTTATGATGCCCGACATTCGTTAACGGACTCCAATCTTTTCTCCCCCCTTCGTCATGTTCGACATCTTCAGTCGGGGATCAATTTTTTTCCTCTCCATTATTCCTGAGAATGTTGGCAGGAATCTCTGTCTCCTCCGTTGTAGGCCACCATTAGTAGAGGTCTATCTATTTGTAATGGGCACCTCGAAAAGTGATGAAAAGAGTTCGCGTGACCTAGTGAAAAGGCAGTGTATCTTCTGGTCTTCACCGTTTATTTCCGAAAACGCCAATAACCCAATCTCAGTTGGGGTTTAGGTCATGTGCAAGTATTTGAACGTTCAGGAAATTACAGGGTTTGCAGGTGGCAGACATCCTGTGGAATTCAAAATTTGATTCGATTATCCCCGGGAAGAATTTCTCAGTTCTTGTGTGAGATGCTGAAAAACCAACGGTTCTATCGAGTTTGTTCCTTTGAACGTAATGAGGTGAAGGGTTAAGGGCTGTTCCATTCTTAAAGTCTAAAAGTTATTTTGTGGGAAAAAGGGACAACAGCTAAGAAGTCTTGCGTGGCCTAATTCCTCAATCGGGCCACTATGAAGGCTTACAAACGCTCCATAGTGCCTGTTTTACGTTGGCATGAATCATGAAAAGAAACGATTTAATGTTCCGGGTTAAACTCGCACTTGTAAGGAGGAAAAGATGATGGGCAAGAAAACCACGGTTTTAACCGTTTGCTTTTTTTTGACTGTGTGTGCGGGGTTCTCTTTTGCTGCGGAAGAGCTCTATGTGGTTGATCTGCGGGAAGCGCCTGGAAAGATTTTAGAGGTCCGAACTGTGACGTGGAGTCGGCATCCTGTTCTTCGTCCGGTTTTCACTCGGCCTGCGGAATACATTCACACTCTGGCATTTCATAAATATGGGCGGGCATATTTTGTGGATATCAGCCACCAGAACATTTTTGCGACCGATGGTCTCAAAGAAGAGAAAATTTTTTCATTTGCCACACCCATTCAGGATATGGATTTTGATTCCAGGGGGCGCATGTATTTTAGTGCGGTTGGCGGGGAGGAAGGCGTGGTGTATTTCCTGAATCCGTATAAGGGGGAGACCTCGCGTGTGGTCGGTTTCTCGTTTCGAGCGCTGGCTGATGAAACCCGAGGATTTTGGAATGGCTATTTTGCTTTTGATCCGGCGGACAAGCTTTTTCTCAGTATCGATGGACCGAGCGGCAGTGGGTCTTCGCTTTATGAATATTCGGGGGGACGGTTACGCAAACGATTTACCCATGATGAGCGGATTACAGGGTTTACGTTTGTCAATAATCAGACGGTGTATTTCACAACCGCGAGCAACCGCGTGTATGAGTTGAAAAATTTTTCAGAGGTTTCGGTGAAGCACCAAGAACGGGAAGGCAGAATGTTAAATGACGTGGAAGTGGTCGAGGTTCCGGAAGGAGGCGATTGCACGATATCTGGGCAGTTGAAAGGTGGTCGGGAATTGTGGGGAACCACGTCTGTTCAAGCGTTGGGACCCAATGTCGTGTGGCGCACCCAACCAGGCGCTTCTTCTGCCCGTGTTTCGGGGGAAGGACGATATGTTCTCCGAAACCTTCCCCGCGGCAGGTATCGTGTCCACACAGATATTCGGGGAGATACGCCCGTGGGGTTTGCGCCAGACTCGCGCACAACAAATTGTGGGGGGGTGGTCACCAATATTGATTTCACCTACTCAAGATAGAAAAGGGAAGGGGCAATCCAAGGTATTTCATAGGGTGAGGGGCAAGGGAAAATTTTAACGCAAAGGAGGGATGTTTGACGTTCAATGTATTGAGTCCAAGCATATGCCTGAGTGCATATTCCCTGGGTGCGGAGGGATATCGCCAGAAACACACATTTTTCATGGCTGAGGATCATCATTCAAGAAAAGGAGAACTTGTATGGCTTCCTTCAAACTTTCAGGGAAATTAAACCTTCAGGATGTTGAGCATGTTGACCCGTCGCAAGCGATCAAAGTTGCCGTGACACGACATTGTCGAGTGATTCAATCCATCGTCGTCAAAGCTGCCGGGCAAGAAAAACAGATCAAGTGGGAATTGGGATTTAAAACAGAAACCGAGAAGCCCTTGGGGGTGAATGTGGTGGTAGGACCCGATGTCCCTGATGAACGATTGCAATCGGTTGAAACTCATAGAATCCGTGTTCCGGCTCATGCCTTTGAAAAAGGCATGGCACGGGTGGAACTCCCCATTACGGATCGGTTGTACCGTGGGTGGTTGGCGCGTTGTCGGACCTATACGCTTCGTGGGCGTTTGGTGTGTCGTCAGCTCCGATGGGATGCTATCGAGCAACAATTTGTCCCTTGTGAATCGCCAGTACGCGGGGCCCGTGTGACGGCCTATGATGTTGATCGGTTATGGTGGTGGTGTCGCACAGACGAGGTGGGGTCGGACTTCACGGATTTAAACGGAAACTTCGAAATTACGTTTCGGTGGTGTTGCTGGTGGTGGGGACCTTGGTATTTTAAGGATTGGCGTCTTGATCCCTCCATCGTTCGCCGTATCGAAGAACTCGCCAAGGTGGCGACGCCGGTTATTCCACTTCCCCCGCCTTCCCCAGAGCTGGATTTAACGTTGTTTGAAGCCATGGCTTCTGAAATGGAAGCGGCTCGAACCGATGTGGCCGCCGCAACCCCTGCATTCACCAGCACACGACATGTCATTGATCTTGGCCGTCAAATCGCTGGACGATTCCCTGCCGCGCCGGATTTGCATGAACTTCGAATTTGGCCATGGTGGCCGCATTGGGACTGCAAGCCCGATATTATTTTCAAGGCAACGCAGGATTGCGGCGAGGGTGAGGCTGTTGTTTATCAGGAAGGGTGTTCGGATGTTCGTTGGAACATTCCAACCGAGTTGTCGGGAGTGACGTTGGTG
>QJYE01000143.1 GCA_003235785.1 Nitrospirota bacterium | reverse complement strand
AACTGAAGCTGTTTGATAGCCAAGGCCGAGTAATCGCACTACGAGAATCACGGCTCATTGAACTCAAAGACGGGACCTATTGTGCCGTCTGCATGACAAAAGGTCGCGTGACATCTCTCCTGAAGCTACAGCGCATGTCTCAAAATGGAGAGGGAGTCAAACGCCCCCGATCGGCCTTCGGGGAATAATGCCGTGGTCCAATGAAAATGGAACACGAGAACTCCAACCCTTCTCGTGAGCATTGACAAATACGCCCAACGGCGTAACATAGGACACGTCAAGATACATACGAAACGCATTGATGGCTGTTTTGACTCTACGGCTAGGTTATACATAAATTTGAGAAGAATTATTTCCTATCACCAAAAGGAGAGCCGTTATGTCTGAAGGAACAGGAGGGATGTTCGGGGGGCACGAAACGAAAGGCCGGGTGCTTATCGTGGATGATGAGCCTGATGTCCGAAAGGTCGTGAGGATGACCCTGACCAAAGCCGGCTATGATGTCATTGAAGCCGAAGATGGCGAACAGGCGATGGCGGCCATCAAGGAAGGCGAAAACCCTCTCCTGTTAAGTGTCATTATTTCTGATATTCGCATGCCAAAAATCAACGGTGTAGAAGCCATTCAATATTTCCAACAACAATGGCCTCGTGTTCCCTTAATTGTCCTGACAGGCTTCCCGGATATGGAGATGGCCATCGGGTTTCTCAAAAAAGGCGTCGTGGATTATTTAGTGAAACCGGTAGAAAAAGAAACACTCACGAATGCCGTCGCCAAGGCTATATCACAGAGAAAACTTCATAGCATGTAATTCGGCCTAAGTCTTTTCATTAGAATCCTCGGTTTCTTGCCCCTGACAAGAAGGGCCACCATCTCCTCTTCACACAACACCACCACTGTGGAGCTTCACATCCCGGGACTGTTGAATAAATCAGTGTGAGGCGTTCTCGTGGGCCGGTGGAGATCAAATCTGTCCCCTGAACGGTCTCCGGCGACCCATTCTCTTCCGGCACTCCCTGTGGAGTTGTCCTAAGACTCTCTTGGTAGATCGTCGCCTCCCTTAGTGGGGCGGGTTCCGTGGGGTGCCTCGTGCTTAGGCGGCCACCAGATCCGCGTCGAGGACGACTAACCGTTTCAGGTTAAAGGCCATGGCCTGCAAGAAGGCCGCAAATTGATTCTTGGCCACACCATGATACCTCACTCGTTTCGGGCGTTGCGAAAACACTCGTTCATACGGCGCCCGCAGATGGCTGTACCAGCGATCACGGTCTCGGTTTTTCGTCTGCATATTGTTGCGTTGGATGGCCGCAAGATGACAGCCCCGCTGGGCGGCGGCCTGTCGAGCTGGAGCGGTGCAATAGCCTTTATCCCCATAGATCGCGCCTTGTGTCGGACAGACATGTCGGAGGCCTTGAGCATCCGGCAGATTGGCCGGGGTCGTGGCCACTTTGTTGATCAGCCCCGATTGCATATCGACACTGACGTGTTCCTTATAGCCATACCAATATTTCTTCTGGCCCTTACAGCCAATCCGGGCTTGCTTATCCGCCGCCACCTTCGGCAACACCTCGTTGTTCAGCTGCTCAATCTTTTGTTGGCGCGCCTTGTCCCGCTCTTCCCACAGCGTGGCTTTCGCAATGAGATGCGTCGCATCCACAAAGGTGAAGACTTCGCTCATCAGGCCTGCGGCTTTGAGTTGGTCGCGCATGGTGGCAAACAACTGCGAGAGCCGAGTCGTCCCAATGCGGGTGCGGACACGGGTGAAGAGGCTATAGTCCGGGGTGGGTGCCGACACGGTGAACCCACAGAACCATTTGGCGGCCAGGTTTTCTTCCAGGTACCGCTCCAGCTCTCGATCCGAGAGATCTTCCATGAATTGCAGGAGCAAACAGCGAAACAATCGCTCGACTCCATACCCATCCGCGCCTTTGAGCTGACTCACCTCGATCAAGGCCTTGGTGGCATCGGGCAGATAGGCCTGAAACCGGCGGTAGGGATGCGTGGAAGGTAATAAGCTGTCGAGATCAACGATTTCCATTTGAGACATAAACGGCTCCAGGGGAGTAGACAGGCAAGGAGGAGTGGACAAGGTGCAGTATAACAAAAAGTGCAATCACTGCCCTATTATTCAACAGTCCCTGAATGATACCACGAATGTTTACCCGTGGAGTTTCATGCCTCCTATACTTAAGGCCTTCAAGAAACATAGATTATGCGGAATTTGGGTTTGTCCGCCCAGTAGCAGACAAGGATGCTAAGGTCGTTGTGTTATAAGGTATGTGGAATGTTTCGTGGAAAGATTCCAATGACATGGATTTTTTCGTTTGGCCTCATTTCCGACGCAGCTTCCAGAGGCGCCATATTTCCTGTTCACCCAAAGGGATAGGGCGTTTGACTCGCAGGCTATCTGCCCATTCTCGAGCGAAGTCACGTTGAAGGTACAGGTTCACCGTTGCTGTGGAGATCATGGCCATGACGGCACCAATACTTGCCAATGCCATATCCTTGTGGGCGTCCCATACGTCACCCTGGGTTCCCAGGTACGCAATTCCCAAATCGCCACCAAAGATCGTTGCGGCTCCCCATTCTATGAGTTCGAATATCATTGATGTCGACATGATGAAGCTGAGGGGCAAGGCGTAGCCCCAAAATCCTCGTACACCGGCAATACGCAAATACACCTCTCGAATTGGATACGCGAGTAAGAGCCCATACGAGAAATGGACCAGGCGGTCGAAGTTGTTACGCTGCCATCCGAATCGCTCGTTCAGGGAACGGCCTGTGAACGAGATCCACCATGAATCATACGGAACTTCCGCATACGTATAATGTGCGCCGACGACATGAAGACACCCAAAGAGAAAGAGGAGTGTGTAGGAGACGTTCGAGAAGGGGAAGCGCCGGGCGGTTAGGGCAAGAATTGGGACCACAAAAAACAGCAGTATGTTTTCAAGTAACCAGTCTTGCCGATGTAGTGGGTGAATGGCGAGCGCCAACCATTCTGCCAAGAACAGCGCGGCCAGGATGCGCACATAGTACTGGTGAGGGGCGGGCATGTGGATAAAAAATTAATCGTTTCCAACCTTCAGTCTCTGGCGAATGGAGTGCATACTGTAACGGCTTCGACAGAAGAATTCTATGGATGACGTGAGGGCATCGTTCCTTGGCTTGGACGCCCTGCCCCAAATGCTTCCAGTTGCCAGGGTGATGCGATTGACAGCATCCGTGAATCAGGTATGGTAATCGTATGACGGTTTCCTGAAGAGTACTAGTTGCAAGCTAGGCGGACATAGGAACGTTTCCCCATTTTCGAGAACCAATGGGGGCCTGAATTTGAACGTTCAATCTATTTCTAAGAATAGGTGGGGTTGTTGCTGTG
>QJYE01000402.1 GCA_003235785.1 Nitrospirota bacterium | reverse complement strand
TTCTGTGTCATCCCCGCAAGCCGTAGAGCTTGCCCCTGCAGCCATTGGCAGGGGCGGGGATCCATCTGAAAAGCTCCAAGATGGATTTCCGATAACAACCGTCGGGCATGACGACGCTTAAAATGAATACCCGATAAAGAATGTCGAGAAGGACCATTCCAAAACATTTTCCCTTAGGACCAACAACGGGACATTATGACCGAACCCACCATCATTTGCCCTAGCTGCAAAACCGAGATCAAACTCACCGAGTCGTTGGCTGCTCCATTGATTGAAGCGACCCGGCGCGACTACGAACAACGGCTTGTGCAAAAAGAAGCTGAGGCAGCTAAGCGCGAAGCGAGTATTCGGGAACGCGAAGCCGCCCTTGCCAAAGCCGCCGAAACCCTCGATGAGCAAGTCGCCGATAAGCTCAAGCTTGAGCGCCATAAAATCGTGGTTGAGGAAGCCAGGAAAGCCAAGCTAGCTCTCGCGAATGATCTTGACCAAAAAAATAAAGAGATACTTGAGATTCAGGGCATCATCAAGCAGAAGGATGAAAAGCTTGCCGAGGCCCAGAAGGCCCAAGCCGATATGCTTCGCAAGCAACGCGAGCTGGATGAGGCCAGACGAGAACTTGACCTCACCGTCGAAAAGCGGGTGCAGGAAGGGCTGACCGCCACGCGTGATCAGGCAAAAAAAGAAGCAGAAGAAGCACTCAAATTCAAAGTCATGGAAAAAGAACAGACCATTACCTCCATGCAAAAACAAATTGAAGAGCTGAAGCGTCGAGCCGAACAGGGTTCCCAGCAACTTCAAGGAGAGGTTCAAGAATTGGAGTTGGAAGGTCTACTCGTTGCCAAATTCCCACTGGATAAAATTCAGCCTGTGGCAAAGGGGGAATATGGAGGGGATGTTCTTCAACGGGTCACCAGCCCTTTAGGACAGATTTGTGGGGCGATTCTCTGGGAGTCGAAGCGTACGAAAAATTGGAGTGATGGCTGGCTTGTGAAGTTGCGGGAAGATCAGCGGCAGGCCAAGGCGGAACTGGCGGTGATCGTGAGTCAGGCGTTGCCCAAAGATGTCGATACCTTTGATCTTGTCCAGGGAGTCTGGGTCACTCATCCCAAAGAGGCCCTTCCTCTGGCGATGGCGTTGCGGCAGGGTCTCATGGAAGTGGCGGCAGCGAAACAGGCTACCGTGGGCCAACAAACGAAAATGGAAATAGTGTATGACTATTTAATGGGGCCACGATTTCGACAAAGAGTGCAGGCCATTGTTGAAGCCTTTAGCACCATGCAAGAAGATCTCGACAAGGAACGCAAAGTCATCACGAAACAATGGGCCAAACGCGAAGAGCAAATCGGTCGGGTCATGCAAGCCACCGTCGGCATGTACGGCGATCTTCAAGGCATCGCCGGTAAAACCCTCCAAGAAATCGAAGGACTGGAGCTTAAGGCTCTTGATGCGCCATTACCGGATGGGCAAGAAAAACTATTTTGATTTCTTCTGTTTTCTCGTGGTGGGTGTCTTGAAACTGGGGTTCTTAAGACGGTGCAAGGAAGTCGTTATTGACAATTGTCTTGAAGCCAGTGAGCGAAGTCTTCTTCGGTGAGGGCATTACTGGCTAATGCTATGATGGCAGCGGTGGCTTCTTCTTCCGAGGCATTTAAGTTCTGACCATTTCGTTGCAGAAATATCCCGCCAATGACATATCCTGTCCGCTTATTTCCATCCACAAATGGATGATTTTTGACGATTCCATGTGCGTAGGCAGCCGCTAACCGGAACAGGTTGGGCTTTTCGTAAGACCACAGATTGAGGGGATGAGCGAGCGCCGATTCCAACAAGGATTCGTCACGGATACCAGATGCTCCCCCGAATTCAGCGAGGAGAACATCGTGTATGGCCAGCACCGATTGGTGGAGGATCCAGACGGGTTCTTTCATTTGGCCAGAGCCCGCAAGGTATTGCGGTATTGCGCCATGAACTTTTTCCCAATTTTAAGCTGTTTTTCAAATTCAGGGTCATAGGGCGTGATCCGGTAGCTACCATCCGGCGCTTCTGTCAAAAAGACTTTATCGCCATCTTGTACATTTAAACGCGACAACACTTCTTTGGGAAGCACCACCCCCAGGGAATTGCCAACTTTACGAACCTTCATATCCAGCATAGCGAGAACCCTCCTTCAAGTTATAACTAATGTTATAACATGGTTGAACGCCTGACAAGGCAACCAAGTCTCCCCAAACGAATTTCCCCACCTGAGCGAAAAACATTTATGATGCCATAGGAGCCTGCCTTCAGGTTTTCCTGGACATGTGTTTTTTGATGAATCCCGTCCCCCTACTGGGGCAATTTGGGGCATGTGTCTGTACTAAAAGATGTGGCCAAATGCCCCAAAGCTATCGCACTTTCCTGGAATCGTTGAAAAAATTAATGCTATGTCATGGTATGGGATTTGAATTGAGACTTGTTGACAGACTAAAGATTGAAAACTCTGATGAACGGTAGATTGTCGATTGAATCATTCGTTAAGCATGACCCTGTTTCTTCCTCACCTTCCAAAGGAGCAACATTCTATGCATGTATGTGGTCGAAAAATTTTCAGTGAGATCTTGCTGGGTTTTGTCCTGTTCATTCTCACCAGTGCTCTTGTCTGGGCCGGAGAACCTGGAGATCTTCAACCTCGTGTTCCACCGGAACGCCTGGAAGAAGCCAAATCGTTTCAAAATCCCTTCACCCCTTCCCCGGATCTTATTGCTAAAGGGAAAAAACTCTATGAAGGCAAAAACTATTGTTCGGCTTGTCATGGGCTGGAAGGGGCTGGGGGAACAAGCGGTGGGCGAATCTCTGGCGCGGAACCCCCGACCAACTTCGCCGATGCCGCCTGGCAGGCGGCCCGAACCGATGGGGAAATTTTTTGGATTCTCAAGCACGGCAGTCATGGGACGGACATGGCGCCCTACATGCCGCTGTATATCACGGAAGAAGAAGCTTGGGCCATCGTCACCTATATCCGGACGTTTGGTGGTACATGAATCATGGCAGGAGGAGCCGGTCAGACTCTTTACTGAGAGAAGAAGGGAGGAAACAGATGCGAGGAAAATGGCTGAGTCTTATTATGGTCCTAGTGGCGAGTGCTTCACAGGCCTGGGCCCAAGGGCATGGACATCAGGAGATGATGAGGCCACGTGTCCCTGCGGACAAACTGGCAGAAGCCCGAGCTCTGGTGAATCCGTTGTCGTCTTCACCGGAAATTGTCGAAAACGGCAAAACAATTTATGAAGGCAAGGGCGGCTGCGTCAATTGTCATGGTGCCAGTGGCCGAGGCGATGGGCCTGGTGCTGCCACTCTCAAGCCGCCCCCGCGTGTCTTCCGGTCACATGGGTTTTGGATGCACCGGT